>JAZNQB010000258.1:0-7873 GCA_045589995.1 Paludibacteraceae bacterium | reverse complement strand
CATGGCTACGATCCGACTTTGAAGTGGATGCTCATACACACCGACATATCACAACTGGTTTAGCTGAAAATAAATTTGGTATCCAAATGGCGGATATGGACCATAGCATTGATTTGTGTACCCAATTAAAACATGTGAACTTCATAGGACTACACTTCCATATAGGGTCACAGATCACAGATATGCAAGCCTTCATACAACTATGTGTGCGTATTAATCAATTAGTAAAACAGACCGAGAATAGGGGTATTGACATTAAACACATTAATGTGGGTGGTGGATTAGGAATTAATTATGAACATCCTAACCATTTATGCATTGCTAATTTTGAAGAATATTTCAATGTTTTCCGCCGGCATTTACATCTGCATCCACACCAAATCGTACATTTTGAATTAGGCAGATCCATTGTAGCTCCCTGCGGTTCATTATTAACACGAGTGCTATATATCAAAAAAGGGAAAGAGAAGAAGTTCGCTATTGTAGATGCAGGAATGACAGATCTTATACGACCGGCTTTGTATAATGCTTTTCATCGTATTGAAAACATTTCAAATAATGGAACTATTGACGAAAAATATGACATAGTGGGACCTATATGCGAGTCGTCCGATGTATTTGTAAAAGATTTTGATATGGCTGTGTGCCAACGAGGCGATATGCTCGCTATTCGCTCTGCCGGTGCATATGGTGAGATTATGGCAAGTCAATACAATCTGCGACCACTACCCGGTCATATTACATCGGATGAATTAGTATAGTCATTGCATAATTAGACATAAAAAAAACAAATTATCATTATCCTGAGGTAAGAAACTCCAAAGGATTAACTTAATGATCTAACACATTCTTCCCAGTTTCTCCTCTTGGAGAATCGTTTCATTCGGGGTGCCAAAAGGCTGAGATACACACCCGTTGAACCTGGGCAGGTAATGCTGCTAAGGAAAATGAAAACAAACATTTCTATGCGCATGCATGGTACAAGGTACTATGCTGCTTGCGGAGCACTATTAGGTTGCTCCCTTCTATCGAGCGCTAGTCTTCACGCTCAAGTAACTAACAACACAGACACACTCACTGTAGTGGCACAATTGGCAGAGATAGAGATTACTGCCAAGCGCGTACAGCAAGAGACACTCTCACAGACGAGTGTCACGCAGGAGGAACTCAACCAGTCTAACACGGGTCAGAACTTACCCTATCTGCTATCCCAGACCCCAGGACTACAAGTGACCTCCGACGATGGATTAGGTATTGGATATACCTATTTCCGTTTGCGTGGCACCGACCACACGCGTATTAATATGACTGTCAATGATGTGCCACTCAATGATTCAGAGAGTCAAACGGTGTTCTGGGTAAACATGACCGATATGGCCAGTTCCATGCATCAGATAGATGTACAGCGAGGTGTAGGAACGAGCACTACTGGTGGTGCTTCTTTTGGCGGTTCGCTCAATATGAAAACAACGGATGGTGGTAAGAGCGGAATAGAGACAGATAGGAGTAGTGTGGAATTGGCTTTCAATGGTGGTATGTACAATACATTCCGCGAAATGATTAATACACATATCGTTTTACCCGATAATCGTTGGAAGGCCAATGCACGTTTCTCCAAAGTAAACTCCGATGGATTTCTATACCGCACAGGTAGTGACTTATATAGTTATTATGGCGATATGGGATGGTATGGAGATAAGACACAAGTGATTGCACGACTCTTTGGTGGCAGCGAGAAGACAGGTATGGGTTGGGACGGTGTAGATTACAACACTGCCTATGGTTTGAATGGCGCAGACAGACGCTATAACCCTGCGGGCGAATACACCATCACGGATAGTCAAGGAAATGACTCCACCGTCTATTATCCCAATCAAACAGATAACTACGCACAGCAACACGCACAATTATCCATCCATCATTCCTTTAATACCCAATGGTCCTTATCCACCACTCTACACTATACCCATGGTGCAGGATATTATGAGCAATACAAGAAAAAATCATATTCTTATTGGGGATTGGAGGAATCGGGAAAGTCCTATGGCATGTATCAGAAACACCTAAATAATCATTTCTTTGGTGCTGTGCTATCGGCTAAGTATCTATCCGAAGCAGTTGATGCACAGATAGGTTGCGCCACCAACGACTATATAGGTGCGCATTGGGGTATATTGGATTACCTGGCTACACCCACGCAAGAACCATTACCTATCCATTATGAGTATTATCGCAATGATGCCAATAAGATAGATGCGAATATATACGCCAAGGCCAACTGGCGTATTATCCACAAAGCCCAAGAGCAATTATCGCTCTATGCCGATATGCAATACCGCTATGTGCGCTACCATCGTACGGGACTCAATGACGAGAATATGGAGAATCTTCCTCTTACAGTGAACTATCATTTTTTTAATCCAAAGGCAGGTATCACTTACCACAATAGAGGTCATTTGCTCTCTGCCTCTTTTGCTATAGCCAATAGAGAACCCAGCCGTAATAATTACAAAGAGAACACCCGCTTTGATAGCCAAACACAGACATGGACAGGGCTGCCTAAAGCAGAGCGATTATATGATTACGAATTAGGATACCAATACCAACATTCGCGCTTCCACATAGGTAGCAATTTCTATTTCATGGACTACGACAACCAATTAGTACTCACTGGCGAGTACAACGATGTAGGTGCTATGAAAACCACCAATGTAAAAGATTCCTATCGCATGGGGGTGGAACTGACTGCAGGTGTGCGTATTACCGATTGGATGAGATGGGAGGGAAATATTGTGGCTAGCCGTAATAAGATACAGAACTACCACCAAACATTGGATTTATATGACAATCAATCCGATTGGAATTGGGTAGGAACAGATAGCGTGATAGGGGATGTAACGATTGCGTTCTCTCCTACTATAACAGCCATGTCACTTTTCACCTTTGACTGCGCAGGATTCATCGCCACGATACAAACGAATGTAGTTAGTAAGCAATACTTAGATAATACAATGGATGAGAATGCTATGCTCCGCGCCTACTCCACCACTAATCTACACCTCGAATACACCCTTCCGATAGGGAAGTATGCCAAAAACAACACATCGAACCATAGCAAATGGATACCAGAAATCAAACTGCTATGCCAGATAAATAATCTCTTTGATGCTAAATATGCGAATAATGGTGGAGCTGACGCCAGTCGCTTTGCTGATGGCAGCCGTTGTACTTGGTACTTTGCACAGGCTGGTATCAACGCTCACGCAGGTTTCGTCGTGCGATGGTAGAAAATATCCATGCTAACAATACAGAACCTACGGCTATCCATCCTTTGCATTTCTCAGCAGCAAAGAATGAATGCCACGGATTGGTTATCCATTGCATCGTTATCGCTATAACCGCATAAAGAGCGACTAATGCATATCCCAATATAGTAGCACACAAAGCGCGCATACTGAAACTACCTTGCAAAAGGAGATATACCCATATGCATGGTGTAAGAAAAACAATCGTCGGTAACCAATAGGATGCTATCGCTAAAAGCAATGCTATTCCAAAACACTCTTCTACAGAAGAAGTACGCCGTTTAATCTGCGTAAGAATTAGCATAACCAACACTACAACGAAAGGGGCTGGCGATAAGCAAGAATATGTAATTACACACACACCTGCTGCTGATAGCCAAAAAACTATCGGCAGCAGGTAATATAATAAAGTGCGTGTTTTGCGTGTCATAGCTGATTTAGTCTGCTAAGAATCCTCTTTTGCGCAGCAAGTGTTTTGGGTCAGCTTGCTTACCTCGGAACTCTATATACAGTTCCTGCGCATCTTTAGTTCCGCCCTGCTCTAAGAGACGGCGCATACGAGCTGCTGTAGCCGCATCGAAGATATCTCCCGTCTCCACAAAAGCAGCAAAGGCATCACTGTCTAATACAGCAGACCATGTATAACTATAATATCCTGCTGCATAACCTGTAGTGAAAATATGATTATAAAAAGTAGGGCGATAGCGAACAATTATCTCTGGTATCATACCCATCTTCTCCATACTCTGCGCCTCAAAAGCATTCACATCCAATCCGTCTGCGGTAGTTAATTTATGGAAATCCATATCCAAGATAGAAGCGCTGAGCAATTCTGTCTGCACAAAACCTTGATTGAACTTAGATGCTTTATTCAATTTTGCAATCAAACTATCTGGAATTACCTCGCCTGTTTGATAGTGGAAAGCATAGGTCTTAAGTACTTCTGGTTGATAGCAGTAATTTTCCATAAACTGGCTTGGCAGTTCCACAAAGTCACGCGGCGTATTGGTTCCGCTCAAACTCTTATAGGTAGCCTTACTCATCAGCCCATGTAATGCATGACCGAACTCATGGAAGAGTGTCTCCACATCATCCATAGATAGTAAGGATGGATTGCCTGCTGTAGGTTTATTAAAATTACCCACATTAATGATTACAGGACGATGGTCAATGCCCTCTTCATCCACATATTGCGATACAATATTATTCATCCATGCGCCTGGGCGCTTGCCTGCGCGTGGGAAATAATCGGTATATAATATACCCACTAACGAACCATCCGCATAGGTCACCTTAAATACTTCTACCTCCTCATTATAAACAGGCATCTCTTGTAATTGCTCAAACTGCAAACCATATAGTTTGGTAGCCACACCAAATGCACCGCTGCGTACATTATTGAGTTCGAAATACGGCTTGAGTTCTTCTTCATCCAGAGCATATTTTGCCTTGCGGAGTTTCTCTGCATAGAACCACCAGTCCCATGGTTGTAGTTTTTCTCCTGGCATATCCTGCTCCAACAATTCTTGCAATTCAGCTGCCTCTCGCTTAGCAGCATTCAGTGATGGTTCCCATACGGATTGCAAGAAAGCGTCCACCGTCTGATGGTTCTTTGCCATACAATCCGCCAAGATATTGTCAGCCGGATTCGAATAGCCGAAAAGGTTGGCTTTCTCTATGCGCAGCTCCATCTCACGCACAATGATAGATTTATTATCATTCTCATTATCATGGTTAGCACGAGTAGTATAAGCCATGAGCAGTTCCTTACGCAACTCGCGGTTCTCGCAGTATTGCAGTACCGGAGTGAATGATGTGCGTTTAGGTGTGAAGAGCCATTCGCCTGCGTGTCCTGCAGCAGTTGCCTCTTCTGCAGCTGCCGCCTTAGCAGACTCTGGCAATCCCTTTAATTCTGCTTCGTCCTTTACAAAATACTGATAGGCATTCGTCTCTGCTACCACATTATTACCAAACTGCAAAGAGAGAAGTCCTAATTCCTTATTAATCTCTTTGAGGCGCTCTTTCTTATCGGCTGGCAAGTTAGCACCATTATCAGCGAACATCTTATAGGTCTCTGTCACCAAACGCATTTGCTCAGCATTCAGCCCTAATTGCTCACGCTGGTCATACACAGTTTTTACGCGCTGGAAGAGTTGCTCATTGAGAATGATACCATCACTCAGTTCACTCAGCATTGGAGATACCTGCTCGGCAATCGCATTCATTTCGTCATTGCCATCGGCCTCAAGGACATTGAAGAACACACCAGATACGCGTTCCAAGAGCATACCCGTGCGGTCAAGCGCCACAATAGTATTATCAAATGTAGGTTCGGCAGGATTATTCACTATAGCATCAATCTCCGCTTTCTGCTCGGCGATAGCAGCTTCGAAAGCAGGCATGTAATGCTCTATTTTCACTTGGTCAAAAGCAGGAACACCGTATGGTGTCTCCGGCGCATCCAACAGCGGGTTGGATGAATTGCATGCTAATAAAGTCATAGCGATGGCTGATAAAAGAAATGTTTTTTTCATTGTTAGTAATATTTATTTTGTAGATTGTATGCGTACATTACGCTCCATGGATTGCTTAATGCGTTGGCGTAGTTCCAAGGATTGCGTATCCACTTTTTGGTACCAATGCGGGCGGAAATCTTCTGCGAACTTACATTTCGCTAATTTAATCTTCAAATCATCCATATTTCCACTCACATTCACTCCTAAATAGATAGGCTTGAGCACATTGATATCGTAATTAAAGGTCATATTGGTGTTATGCCTTCCACCGAGTGCCACCATATAATTATCCATTTGCACACAAAGAGGATAAATATCAATCTGGTTTTTATAGATAGTCATCTCTGCATTGATGGAATCAATCTTATTCTCTGTCTTCTTATTAAAGAGTAGCAGTTTGCTGATAGTAGAGAAGGTCTCGCTATCTAAGACTACTAAATCTTTGCCTGTCAACGAAGCGGCACCACGCAGCGTACTCATTTTGGGTTTGTATTGGCTATTGAGGTATGTCTCTGCCGCGAGATGGAACTCTGCTTGTCCTTTGAAACTGCTCAACATAGGTACCATCTGTTCTACTTCGGGTATGATAGATAGCAGTTCGTCTATATCCACATCGATCATATGATAGTCCAAACCTACATATAGATGGTTGGCACGCGGCGTACGATACATAGCTGTCAGTTGTAGTTTGGCTGCTTTGCATACAAAACCCATCTCATCCAAGATAACCGTTCCATCATTGATGTACAATCCTCCTTTAAGGTCCTTTGCTACCTGATTGAATATCTCCACTTCCTGTATATGGGTATTCAAAGCCAAGTTCACATCTGTAGGTACTAAGAATGGTTGGATGCTATCACTCTGCTCTGTGGGTTGTGGTTCGGTAATCGTTTCTTCTTCCGAACCGCTATCTGCGGAGAACCATTCCAATAGTTGGTTCGCATCGCAGTGCGTGCTTGTGATATCCAATTGTCCTTCCAACACAGCCTTATGACGGAACCAACGACCTATATTACGGATATCACCTTTTATATTCAAATCTGACCTACCCATGGTTACTTGTGCATCCTGGATAGCCATCAAACGATTGGAATAACTGAAATCAATAGAAGGGACATACACTTTCTCTGGCAATCGGTATGGCATACTCAATTCGCCTTGTTTTAAGTCCACCACGATGCGTGGGTTCCATTGCTGCAAGATATTCTCACCTTTCTCGTTATAGCGCGCCGCGGCTGCCAAATGTAATTGCTGTGCACTCACTTCCATCTCGTCCACCATGGACATAAATGCTTGTTGTGCTTGCAATTCCACCGCAGCGGATAAGGACGAGCGATGCGCACGACGCCTACCGGGTTGACGATTAGGCAACTGCAATTTAGCATTCGCTATAGGCAAGCGCACCTCCAATGAATCTTGTGCATAATATAATTCTGACAAACCTACATTAGCGGTAAATACACCTTTCTCCAAGCGCATATTCAATAAATCATCCAAACGGATAGCTGCATTGACTATTCCTTTCACTTGTCCTGTGAGCGTCATAGAGTCTGGCAGGAAATAACTCCAGTCCGTCAGTGGTGCCTCTACATCCACCTGCATATCTATCTGCATATCACCCAATAGGTCATTTACCATACCTTTAGCCGCGAGCGTACTTTGTTTTGTTTGGGCTGCAAGGGTATGTATCATCACCGTAGCAGGTTGTTTGCCATTGAGGTCTATATCAGCAGTAGCGTCGAGGGTGATATGGTGCAAATCATAAGGAAGTGGTTGGTAGCGCGCGGCACCTTTCGTAAATAATAGTCGTGCCTTTACATGCGGCATTTGGGATTCGTTATATACACCTTGTACTGCTATCTCCGCTTTCGCTTTACCATCTATTTTTATCTCTTTGAGCGAAGATGTAATGGAAGTAGGCAGCAATGCTAAGAGCGGTTGTACTTGCCAATCGTCGGTCGTCAAACGCAAATCCATACTATATTCTCCAGAAGATAAACATGGTGTACCTACCTCTCCATCTATCGTCATCCTATAATCATTCAAGGCACA
>JAZNQB010000257.1:0-8691 GCA_045589995.1 Paludibacteraceae bacterium | reverse complement strand
GTGTCTCAGTTCCAATGTGGGGGACCTTCCTCTCAGAACCCCTACTGATCGTCGCCTTGGTGAGCCGTTACCCCACCAACTAGCTAATCAGAAGCGTGCTCACCCTATACCCTCGCGTTTCAAACCAAAAGGATGCCCTCTCGGCTCACATAGAGAATTAATCCAACTTTCGCTGGGCTATGCTCTGGTATAGGACAGATTGCACACCTGTTACGCACCCGTGCGCCGGTCGCCGCCAGGAAAAGCAAGCTCTCCCCGCGCTCCCCCTCGACTTGCATGTGTTAGGCCTGTCGCTAGCGTTCATCCTGAGCCAGGATCAAACTCTTCGTTGTAAAAAGAAAAATTATAAGATAGCTCAGAATAATCGAATTTATCAAGTGTAGAATTTTTAGGGAACCACCCCATTAAAGGGGTCTTATTTTTTTTGTTCTTGTACTACACTAATTGTTTCAATGTTTCAAAGATCGTGCTTTTCCCGTTTGGGCGCAAAAAAAATTAAGACCTTTTTGACTTAAGACTTAATTTTAATACCCTTTCGGCAGAAAATAGAAACACGCTTGTTTCTCAAAAGCGAGTGCAAAGGTACTGCTTTTTTTTGAACTGACCAAATATTCGTGCATTTTTTTTGCACTTTTTTTGCACTTTCTTTGTAACTACCTGATAATCAAGAGTAGCATTTTTTGGCTGTTTTTTGCGCTTTTTTGGTGCTTAGGTTCAAGTCGGGGCGCAAGGTATACTAATTGCAATCTATAGTTTACAATTATTTTGGCTATAATTGCCTATATTATGCGATAAAACTTGTGCTTGACAATTTAATTTCGAAAAAAAGAAACATTAAGACCATTTTATTGTTAGAAGTTAGACCGTTTTACTGTTAGACCGCCTTACGGCTGGTAGATTTCTAGATAAACTAGCCCGACTAGATAAAATAGGGATTAGAGGTGTAGGGTGTAGGGTGGATGATAGTGAGTAGTGAGTACAGAGTAGTGAGTAGTGAGCTATTATATATTATTATAAGGTACGCGTGTGCGCGCATGTGTTCACTAAAAAGTAGCAAGGGTAATTATTTGCACATATCAGAAAAAAGTGTTATCTTTGCACATCTTTTTCAATATTTTACATTCCATTCAGGTTTTAGAAACACAAAAAACATACTATGACCGTACAGAGAGAGTACTATATGGTATCGTGAAGAACCAAATAAGAACTAAATAACAACTAAATAAGAACTAAAGATTATAGCGTAAAAATAGGGTAAGAATAGGATAAAAATATAGTAAGTACATAACAGAGATATAGTAAGTACATAACAAAATATAGTAAGAATATAACAAATATAGTAAGAATATGGCACAAGTGGAATTAAGTCCGGGTATTGATAAATTACGCGGCAAAGTTAGTGGCAAGTCAGGTATGACTATGCGTATAAAAGTTTATAAGAATGATGATGGGCACATTATCAAGTATGGTCCTCAAGAGTATTTCCACCGCGATAAGCGTGACTACACGCGGAGTCCTCGTACTGCTGCCGAGGCGAGTCAGGCTGATTTTTGGCGTATGGTATGCCGTGATGCCAGTTTGATTATCAAAGACAAAACGCATCCGCGTTATGCAGAGTTGCGCAGCCGTTGGAATGCACAATTCAAGAATGGCGGCGATGCCTTTTTGAATGAAGGTAAAAGCGAGAAAGTGGTTTATGGTATGTTCCCCGTATTCGTTCGGATGGTGATCATGAAGGAGAAAAAGGGCGAAATGAGTGCTGCTGAACAGGCTTAAAGAATGGTAAAAATGGCGTTTTGAGCATGCATTCGGTATGTTTTGAGCATTTTTCAAACATCCAAATCACCAAAATGCTGATTACAAAGCAGTTAGACCAACTTGTTTTCAAAATGATTTTATGGTATTTTCTTGTATATATGGCAAAAAAGCAGTACCTTTGCAGCGAAATTCAAAACTCACACGATTATGAAAAAGATTTTTATTGTAATGCTGCTTGTGATTGCAAGCGGGTTATGGAATTCTACTAATGGAGCATGTATGGTTCCAGCAAAGAACAATAGCGATTTACCAACTATTTCCGTGAGTGGAGAACTATATGAAACAGCCTATCCTTGCGAGCCGGGGGAAATGTGTCCAACTTGTCTCACTCCCGCTTTGGAAACAGACAACGGTATCTACTATCTGACTACGACCGATGCTGAGATAGAAGCACAGTTGGACAGTTTATTCAATTATCTACATAGTCTCAATTGTATATGTACATTTCCTACCAGAGTAACAGGAACCACAGACCAAAATGGTAGTTTTAAGTATATTAATATCAGTCACATAGAGACTGGTGATCCATATAGTTACGATGCTAAATTAAGTCACTATTTTCCTAAAGGTACAAAATGGATAAATAGAAAGACAGAGCGTGACCCAATGACCGGAAAAATCACAAGTAATAGTGAAGGAACTTATATTCTATCAGGAGATACACTTATCGGCGGAAAGACATATCATAAATTAATAGATGAAAAAGGACAACTCTTTGCCACATTAAGAGAAGATGGAAAAAAAATCTATTTTCGCTACAACGACATCGATATGTTATTATACGATTTTGGTGTAAAAGTTGGGGATAGCATAGTGTTCGATTACTCAGCTTTCAGTGCATCCCGGTATCAAACCCCGTATATAGTATATGTAGATCGTATTGATACTATAACACTTCTGGATGGACGGCAAGCAAAGGAAATACATTATTATAGTAATGGTGAGCGCTTTGGTCCAGATATTGAATATGTAGGAAATGATAGAGGTTTGATTGCACCTATAGTTGACCCGGAGGTACCAACATTATTAGGTTTAAGACATGCGTCTTGTTGCTCTTTTAAGGGAGAACCCATCTACGAATACAACCAAGGAGATTGCGAAGAATTGAACGCCGCAGCACAAGAAAACAAGATAAGTTCTTTGTGCGATGAGTGGCATGTGCTGCGTGAACCTTTTTCGTCATTCTCACCATATAGCACTATTCACTTTGCTCTAACGACCGATACAACAATCAATGCACAACACTATATAAAATTGGAATCAACAGAAGGAAAGAATACTCTCTATGAGGGGGCTTTGCGAGAAGAGAATAAAAAAGTATATTTTGTTCCAGTTGGAAGCAACAATGAATATTTGTTGTATGCCTTTGATGCCCAAAAAGGGGAACAGTTATCCAATGTGTGGGGCGGAGGAAGAGCAGAAATTTGCAAAAATAGTTTTGATGCTGTAGTAACGGATATATCAGATGATACTCCAAGAATATTTACATTAACATTGAATACATCAGAAGAAGAACATTATCAGATTCAATGGTTAGAAGGTATTGGTTTTATGGATGGTCCAAGAGGTAGTCAAAACATTTGCGATATTGCTGACTATGGAGTATTCAGACTCCTTTGTGCGTATAAAGAAGGTGTACAGGTATATACATCCAAGTTCGGCGAAGAATTTGGATGTGAATTTAATGGCATTCATACAGAAGATGCAGATACTATTCCTTTATACACGGGTGATGACCCGGGTTCGTCAACCATTGACCCTATTGACCCTAATCAAGTGGTAGTGACATTAAATGGGAATGAGTTGAATATCAAGGAGTCTTCAGGCGATGAGATAAACTACACATTGGTTCTCAACAAGAACAAACAAGCACCCACCAAAGAACAGACAGTACAAGCTAATAGTTTTATTCATTCAGTATCTATTGAGTTGTTCGAAAGTGGTTATTACACCCTTCTTTTGACAAATCCTAAATGGACTAACAATCTGGTGGGGCACTTCCAGTATATTAACACTGCGATAGAAGAAGTGCAAGGTGATGAGAGATGCAACACCAAGATTTTACGCGACGGACAGTTGCTCATTCGGGTGGGCGAGCGTCTATACACTCCTACTGGAATACAAATTCAGTGAAAAAGACAAGTAACATATTCGTTGTAATGTTGTGCATGTTGGTTGTGGTTGGTTGCAACCGACATGCAGACCAGTCCGCTCTTGTTTGTTACGAGGAGGGTAAATCTTTGCGCGAGTCAGGTCAACCCATTGAAGCGATGCAAGTTTTTCTTCGCGCAGCACACAGCGGTACTCACGATGAGGCCTTGCTCGGTCGCGTGTATTCCAATATGGCCAACATGTGCAGACAGGCGAACGAGCATTCGACTGCTTATGAAGTTTATTGCTTATCCGCCGAATATTTTGCATCCTCTGGGGACAGTCTGGCTTACGCGTATGCGTTGAACAATATGGCTTGGGAGTTGGCTGTTCAAGGTGAGAAGGCGCGTGCATTGGAATTAGTAGAGCAGGCCTTGAGTGTGCATCTATCAGCAGCTGATTTTTGTTTAGTAGAGGAAAAAGTGCGTGAGAGTCGTGCAGCCGCGTGCTTGTTCGCCCAAGAATACGACTCCGTTTTGGTTCATACTACTCCCCCCGCCAACGACTACTTGCTGATGGTTCGTGCGCAAGCTTATTCTTACTTACAGATGGACGATAGTGCAACCCATTATGCGCGGTTACTTCTTCCGCGTGTGACTAACCCATTCTACTTAGACGATATTTATTATATTCTAACGCATAATGACGCAAATATCCATAGCGACTCGCTCCGTGCGCTCTCTTCTGCTCGTGCGGATGTACAAAAAGTTATCAAAGAGCGGCACGGTCAATTAACGCAGGCGGTGCAATTGTTAGAAGAAGATATGCGGAGAAATGGGAAGTTATGGTCTTCGTCATGGACTGCATGGCTACTATGTATTATAGGTGCTTTGTTTGTCTATATATTGATTGTTGTTTGGCGTCGGCTTCATACACAGACAGTCCAGACCGAGCGACAGCACGAAGAATTAACTCATTGTATTGCTCTCCTACGCGAGAGCAAGAATCTGCGTGAAGAGTTAGCATGGAATGATTATACACAGTTCTGCCTTCAGACTAATAAACTATTTAACGGACTTGCTTCTCGTTTGCACACTATGGGTTTGAACGAGCAAGATATACGGTTGTGCGTACTGGTTTTATTAGGTTTGAGTCACAAAGAGATAGCCGACATGCTCAATTGCTCACACAAGAGTATCGGAAAATTTAAAGACCTGACAGCCAAGAAATTAGGCATTTCCGGCGGACAATTGCAAGACACATTGAATAGTAAGTTATTATAAGAAAAAACAACTTTCCCGAACGATTTTAGCCCAAAACCTTGCATATGTCAAAAAAACATAGTACCTTCGGACGCCGCCTTACTCCGTAATTTCCCCGAAGTTATGTTCGCAAAATCCTGCAAATGGCAAAATAAAATGAATTTTATTTGCACATTCGGATTTTTTGTTGTAACTTTGCAGCGCAAAGGTTTGAATGACCCCAAACAATACCGTCACTCACTGACATTAAACCGGAGGACATAATGATTTAAAGCGTTTGCTAATGCTTGTTTGTCTGAGTAAACGAAATGTAGGAAGTTTCAGTTAACAGATAGGAAGCAAGTCAAAGCAGATGCCCGTTGGTATATCTACATGTATCTTATTTACAGGGATACGCGCCTATATACTAAAGCGGGCAACTGAATTGAATTCCGTCTGTTAAGGTATCCTACAACCTCGTTTACCGGATGACAATCAGTTGTCCGCGTTTTTGTTTGTCCCTAATGAAAAACGCTGCAAAGGTACAACAATTTTGCTAAACGAACAAACGCACAAGCAAAAAGGACTAAACAGGACTTAGCACGAATGAAGAAAAAGCAGTAATTTTGCAAACGATTAATTAAAATATGTACGATGATGAAAGGATTATCATTCTCACTAAAACGCGCTGTCGGAATCAGCGGTTTGAAAACAAAAGTTGCTAGCAAGACGGGCATACCTACCACCAAGCAAGGCTTGGAGCGTAAAATAGGTGGGACTGTGCTGTCGGCTCTCACTTTAGGAAAGAAAATAATCAAATAACAATAAATCAACAAATCAAACAATTTCGTATGAAAAGCAAATTTTTAGCCATCTTAGCTATGGCGGTAGCGCTTGTCTCATGTGGAGGAGGCGGTACATCTACTGCGGTGGATGTAAAACAAACGCAAAAACCAACCATGTTGGTATTGCCCAGTGATCAACTAATGCAACGATTCGGATGTATCCGTACTGAAGTGTCGCTAGGAAAACAATTACAGGTACGCGATTATAACTCGTACTTACTTACGGATCCTGATGCAAAATTTATTATTGCGAGCATTCAGAGTGCATTTATTGAATTTGGTTATCCCTTGAACGACTTGGAGCAGACTTTAAAATCGATTAACGACCAAGAAATGGTGGACGAGGTAAGTGGAATTAAGAAAGATTCTAAAACCATCTTATTAACCAACGCAAGACCTGATATCATTCTTGAGTTGGACTACGACATGACAACAGATAGATCTTCTCGTGATTATTCGAAATCGCTGACATATACCCTTCGCGCGATAGATGCATTTAGTAACAAAGTTGTTGCTACTATTCAGGCGGCGGGTGTTAAAAACGCCAAGGGCAATACTGCTTCAATGATGGGAGAGGCTATTCAAAAGAATTCAAAGGATTTTACTAAACAAATCAACAATCATTTCGACGACCTGATTGCTAACGGGCGTGACATAACCATGCGTGTTATGATTGATGCCAATGAATCATTCACTATGTCTGACGAGAGCATCTATGGGGACACATACGCAGATTTTATCCTTGATTATATGAAAGTAAACACAATGATGGGAACTTATAATTTGCAACGCAATACTGACACAGAGATGTATTTTGCAAATGTTCGTATCAAAACTCTGAATGATAATGGCACACAATATAGCGCTTATGATTTTGCACGTGAGTTATCAAAGGCGCTTAATAAGGAATGTGGCGTAAAATCCAAGAATGTTACGCAAGGTTTGGGTGATGCGATGATTATTATTAAAGGAATGTAATTATGAAAAAGTTAAGTCTTTTGGTAGCAATACTTGCTATCCTATCTTCCTGCGGCAATAAGAAACCGCAACAAAATGTAGCTTTTAATCCGGGAGCTACTGCAAGTTCTCAAATGAGTGATGCTGAGCGTGAGGCGAAAATTGCCGCCAAACGCAACGAATACAAAGCTCAGAATGATGTAATGAGCAATATTGCTGATTTCGTTGGCTCTATAAAGATTACTGTAATGGTACCTGCGGATGACAACATCTCTGATGCCGCTCAACGTCAGATTGAAAACAAGTTAATTCAGATGGTTACCCTCAATGGTATAGGAGGTTTGGGTGGCGATCCACGCTATGTGCTGGCGCCGGTTACAGAACTTGTTAAGAATGAAGTAACCAGCACAGCTCCTGTACGCCATTTGGTAAAATACAATATCACATTCTACGTGGCTGATATTGTTACGGGAACTATCTTTTCTTCGGAGAATACAGAGGTTACCGGAGTGGGTGACTCCGATGAATTGGCTATTATCGCTGCATTTAATGAATTGAATCCTAAAGATGCAAAATTTCAAAAAATGCTTTCCGATGCTAAAGAAAGAATTATTAACTATTATCAGGAGCACGGAGCCGAATTTATCAAACAGGCAGAAATGTTAATAGCAAAGCAAGAATATGGTCAAGCGATGGCAGTACTTGGTTCTATTCCTGTAGAAGCTGACGAGTTTTATCCTACTGCCGTTAATATGATGGATGAGATTACTCCTAAATACATAGCTAAAGAGTGCGGCTTGGCTCTCTCGCAAATGAAAGCGGCTCTGGGACGTCCGACGGATGAGAACGGATATAATCTGGAGGCTATGCAGTATTATGCACTTATCCCGACCAATAGTGAATGCAAAGCAGAAGCTGATGCCTTGGCTAATCAATACAAATTGGATGTAGCTAACTTCCAAGCTCGTAAAGAAGAATCTGCTCGTTTTAATGCAGAACTGCAGGCAAAAATTCAGATGACTGCCAATAAATGCCTTTTGGATAAATATAAAAAGGATGCAGCCTATAATCGCTTGCCTTGGCTTCGCAAGGTATTCCACATGGGTGATGTGGATCCGTTTGATGGATACACACCGGAAGAAGGATGTTAAATTTTAAAATGATATTGATATGAAAAAAATTATTTATGTGTTGTTAGTAGCTATATCGTTTGGTTTTATTTCATGCGATAATTATTATAATAATTATAAGCGTACACGTGCGAAAGTTGACAAGTTATTATCTGAGCGAAAGTATGAAAAAGCCAGAGAAGTGGTTAATGAAAATGTTAGTAAGGAAAAAACAAAAAAAGAGTTGCTAGCCAACATTACATATACTCAGATAAATATGTTGATGGAAGATGGTGATTACGAAACAGCATCTGCAATAGCACGTGAATTAAAAATGGAGAACATCTTTTATGATGCATTCTTTAAGAATATTCGTCAAATCATCAAACGTAACCGCTACGATTTTGTATTTGAGACATTTATGGATTGGCAATGTCCCCTTGAAGCAACGACATATGAACAGGATTTGCAGAAGAATCTAGATTGGATTTTAGAAGAAAGAGAACCGAATAAGGATTCTAAAGGCGAATATTATGGTGGCAAGCCGGGCAATTATAACTGGTTCATACGTACTGTTAACAATACTGTTGATATAGTTCTTCAGAAAGTAATGTTTGAGGGGAATCCAAA
>JAZNQB010000256.1:0-10875 GCA_045589995.1 Paludibacteraceae bacterium | reverse complement strand
TTATGTAGCGCAAAAGAGCCATTTTTAGTCTTTGTGCAACCTGTTGATAGTGTAAAAATACACATAAAAATGAGTCCTAAACAAGCTCGTACAACTTTATTTTTCATGTAAAATCGTAATTTACTGATTATCAATATGGTTTGTTTTAATAAAAAATGTGCTCGTACAACTGCAAAATTTGTGTATGTCGCAAAAAAGCAGTACCTTTGCACCGTGTTTCAGAACGCAAAAATACTATAAATTTCACACATATGCAAATTATTATGAAAAAAAATCAATTTTGTTTGTTTTTAGGGGTATTATTCTCCTTAAACATGTATGCGGGCTCGAGTCTGCAGGAAGCTAATTTTAGTTGGCGTTTGGATAGTGTTATCTATACTGACGGAAGAGGTTATGAAATTGAAAAATTGGAGCATGTATGCCAATACGCGTATGACGCGCGTTCCTTATCTGTAGTGGATGCAGATCGTTTTTTATGGGAAGACACTTTGTTTTTATTTAGCCCACTAAAAACAGTTTACACTTTGGATGTGGATAGTGGTATATATTTAAAGGAAACATTCCGTCCGAAGCAGCGTATGATAGAACGACCTTGGGATTCGTTGCCCTATGTGTCTTATGATGTTCTTTGGAAACGCGAGTTGTATCTCAAAAATGATTACCGTACTATTTATGATGAGTCGGGGTATGAAATTCGTAAAATTCACAACTATGATTATATCGTATATTTTACAGAGCCTTATGATGGAGTAACTTATTATCCTGATAGTCGTTATGTGATGATTGCTGATGATACACTGGCAACAGAATACACCTATTACTACGATACGCTTGTAAATATGCGTTTGTCTAAGGAGATTCGCTATACCTACAAGGACCATTTATTGGCGAGCAAAGAGTCTAATATCAAGCGCACATATCATGCGAATGGAGCAATGGCTTCCTATAAATCCAGAAAAGAACTCTATAACGCACTGGGTGTGAAGACGAATGAGATGCAAATTGATGTTTCGTGGAATGAGAATGGCGATACCCTCTCTGTGCGTAATTGGAATACATCGTACAAGGACGGTGAGACGAACGGCACACTCTATGAGAATGCTGATTATACATATGACTCCGTAGGGGTTTTGATACATAAAATGACGGAGCAACAACTTACTCACCGCAAGGATACTTCATGGCGCAAAACACTCAATTATTCGTATGAGAATGGTGACTTGGTGTCCATTAAGTACGAAAATAGAGTGTTTGATTTTCTATCCACGCTGAACTATCGCTGGTTAAACTACGAATGGGCAAATGGAGAATGGACGCTAAAGCATGAGGCGGAATGGATACATAAGCCTACTTTGACGGGCGAAAAGGAGCAAACGCTGGTATTGCAGAATACATATGGAGAAAATAACACCGGTACGCATATTATCAATCAATACGATTCCCTCTATCGCCTCACATTGGCATATGATTCGTCTTATACAAATACGCAAGGATGGGTGTGCAAGCGTCAGGAATACAAAGATGGTAAGTTGATTTTGGATAGCAAACGCCGAAAGAACAGCGCTTTCGGAGGGAGATGGTATATTGAATATGAAAAAAGAGTGAAAGATGATTATTATGAAACAATAAAAATAGACTGGAATAGTGGTCATTATGATGATAATGGAGTGGCGGTACGAGATACTATTCGTTGGTACGACCGCAAATATAATAATGGATTTGATGATATCAGTACTGGCGAACTATATAACTCGCAAACCAACACTTGGCGTTATTTTCATTGTGTGAAAATGCAGACTACTTTTGACGACGATGGTGCTCCTGTCTCTGCCTTGGAGTATGGTTATACCGAAGAGGGAATTAGTACTATACCATCCTATTTTTACACCTATACATATGATAAGAACTTGGGGCTGTATGTCCGCACTGCCGTTAGTCACTTCTATCAAGATGACAATGGTACTCTTAAAACATATGATGTGAATTTCTTTTCACAGGCATTATTCACCAAATCAGGTGAGAATGTTGGTTACAGAGAGAGTCATTATGACAATACGGTGATAGGTCATTGTCATCGATACGAATACGACGAGATGGGAAGAAAGAAACGCTCAATATCTTATATGTCGGAAGGAACAAAGGATAATATAGGAGAGTGGAAAGAGATAGGAGAGTATAGAGATTATTTCTATTATCCTGCTCCTCATGAGAAAGAATGGGCGTATGATGTAAAATATACTATAGACTCAGTAGGCAATAAAGAGGTGAAAGGCATAAATAAAAATATCAAGTCATTTAATGTATTCGATGAGAATGGTATTTACCTTGAGAAGCATGTCTATGCTTGGGAGAATGACACGCTTGTTTGCGATACCATTATTTACAATCGTCCTACCTATAATGCAGAAGGACAACTTGTAGAAAATGATGAATGGAAATACATTGTTTGGAATGATGGAAAAGAACCTACGAACAAGCCTGTTACATTATACCGCTATTTCTATCGTCCAGATGGCACACGACGAGACTGCTATTTCACCGCTAAGTATACGGATGATAAAGAACTATTCTCTAAAACGCTCACGAATGGCGGTTTGGGAGATGTAGTATTAGACGACCAAGGGCGCGCGATTGAGAAAATATATTATGTGATGGATTCAACGAATACGGTTCTTGTGCCATCCAAACGCGAAGTGTGTCGCTATACCGAAGAAGCCACCGATTGGAATGAGCAAGATGTATATGTATATAGAAGTGCTGAAGAGGCATGGGTGTTCGATAAAACCAATTACCGCGGTATCTCTCCCAACACACCTAAAATGAGTTTTGATGAAGAGGGCAATATGATAGAGCGTGCCACAAAAGATGATACTTATTATATAACCTATGGAGCAAGTTTTGAGGAATATCCAGTGTTATGCCCTGCGGCAGTAGGGGTGCAAGAAAATTTCTTCTTCAACCAATACATATTTAATCACTCTATTCTCAATGTGTCCGAATTGAAAGCACGACCATTAAGTATCTATAAGAAAACCGATGTGCAAAAAATCCCATATACAACCCATTATTTCTATACCCCACTTACCGAAAATGTGGATAGTATATATAAGGATGAGGGTGTGGAGATTGAGCCAACCGATACAACAGCTCATATCACATGGCCGGAGATAAAAGGCGCCACCGCATATACTATCATCATCTGGGCAGACGCAGCAAGAACAGAGAAAATATGTGCAATGCATATGGATAGTATCGGCAATCTGATAGAGATAGACTTCTCTAAAATGCCACAACGACGCAAAGCCGCTTATATGCAGCCATCCACATTCCAAACAACCGTCACGCAACTGGTGCCACAGACACAATACTGGTACACATTGGAAGCATATGACAGTATAGGACTGCTGATACATACCTTATTTGGCTCCTTTACCACGACGGGAGACACAGAGTCCATTGAACAACTATACCACGATACTACCAAAACAGGAAAGGTATTGTATAATGGAAACCTATATATCAAAACCAATGACGCTATTTATAACGCAGAAGGAAGGAAATTATTATGAAACGACTAATTATAACCATTGCCCTCGTATGTGGGGCAATGGTAAACCTATTGGCTGAGAAACCAGTCACCGTTATACCAGACGAGACATCGGCTCTCATCACATGGCCGAAAGATGCTAATGCAGCAAAATATCATTTGGATATATTCAAAGATAGTGTACGGTTGTTCCGTATCACACTCGGTCCCACAGGACAACTACTTGCTTATGAGAACGGACCAAGTGCAGACCCAAACGCTGCACCGCGCTTTATCAACGCAATGCGTAATGAGATGGCGAATGCCCAACAAGCAGACTCTTTGTCCTTCAAAGCAACCGGGTTGGAGAAAGCAACACTGTACCATTTCATCTTATCCGCAGTAGATAAGAGCGAGACACCATTGCATGTATATATAGGGCGTTTCTGCACCAAAGGGTATCACTTAACCATTGACCAAGGTGGAGACGAGGTAATACCTACACCACCTATTATCCCATACTCGCCTTTTGATGATGACATAACCACTCCTATTCAGCAGCCAAGCACATCACAGCGTGCACAAGCGAAGAAAATACTGCGCAATGGATGTCTATATATACAATATAGAGAATATACTTACACCCTATCAGGGGGAAGTATATGGTGATCTCGTAAAACGTGTGCGCTAATTTTGAGGATGTAGGTTGCTTATTTGCGGCGTTGTAGAATATCTTCTGCGCGGCGGAGGGCAAAGTGAATGTTCGCACATATATTATGCGGATCCATTTGCTGCTCAATACCTCCTGTTAAGAACTGCTTATGCACATGATCGTTCACACCCGATAAGATAATAGTAGTACCATCTTTCTTTGAACGCTTGATAAGCATCTCCAAGTTATGCATGGCAGTAGAGTCCACAAAAGGAACTTTACGCATGCGAATGATACGGACAGGGTATTTCTCTCCCGATACATGCGTCATGATATCATCAAAACGATTGGCAATGCCAAAGAAGTAAGGGCCGTCAATCTCATATACCTCTACACCTTCAGGAATAGTGAGGTGCTCTAAATTAGACTGCACATCGGTATCTTCGTTCGGGTCTATCTCATGATGGAAGGTTCGAATTTGTGTTGCTTCACTTGTTCGCATCAAGAAGAGTACTAACGCCAATAGGATACCGACCTCGATGGCTACGGTGAGGTCGAAGATGACAGTGAGGAAGAAAGTGATGAGCAGTACCCATAGGTCTCTATTGGGATGCTGGATGAGTCCTTTGATGGTTTTCCATCCCGACATAGAGTAGCTAACCATGATGAGGACTGCTGCAAGGCATGACATTGGAATCATGCCTACATATTTACCCAAGCAAAGCAATACCACTAATAAGACAATAGCGTGAATAATGCCTGCTATTGGTGTTTTGCCTCCATTGTTGATGTTAGTCATCGTGCGTGCGATAGCGCCTGTAGCCGGAATACCACCGAAGAAAGGTACCACTACATTCGCTACACCTTGTGCGATGAGTTCGGTATTGGAGTTGTGTTTATCTCCGATTACTCCATCTGCTACCATTGCCGATAGTAGGGACTCAATGGCGCCGAGCATGGCTATAGTGAATGCAGAGGGGAAGAGTTTTTGAATGAGTGTGAAGAACGATTCTCCTTCTGCAAGGTTCATCTGAGGCAAGTGCGGTGCTGGTATGCCTTGTGGCAAAGCATAGAGGTCGCTAATGGTTTGTATGGATGCAACTCCCCATTCTGTAGGTGCCCAATTCTTGAGTACTGCGACAACTATTGTAGCGAAGATGATTGCCGCGAGGGAGCCGGGAATGCGCTTGGTGAATTTAGGTGTAAAGATGCAAATCAGGAGCGAGAAGAGACCTATGCCACATGCCCACCAATTGACATGGAAATGCTGGGCGTAGAAAATCCATTTATCTACAAAGTTGGCAGGTACATTGGTTAGACCTAATCCAAAGAAATCATTCATCTGCGTGGAGAAGATAGTGAGCGCTATGCCGGCAGTAAATCCCACGATGACAGGGTATGGTACGAACTTAATGACAGACCCGAGGTGTGCTAACCCCATGAGAATGAGGATGAGCCCCGCCATGATAGTAGCAATAGTGAGTCCCATCAATCCATATTGCTGGATAATGCCATATATGATGACGATGAACGCACCTGTTGGACCCCCTATCTGCACTTTGCTACCTCCGAATAAAGAGATAATCAGTCCTGCAATGATGGCAGTGACTAATCCTTCGGTAGGTCCCACACCCGAAGAGATACCAAAAGCGATAGCTAATGGGAAGGCTACAATGCCCACGATAATGCCAGCGAGGGCGTCTTGCGAGAAGCGCTTAGCATTGTATGATTTGAGTGTTTGGAATAGTTTTGGTGCGAATACATCGCGCAGTGAATAATCTATTTTTTTCATTGTTGAAGACTGATTGTTTGTGATAAAGCGAGTGCAAAGGTACTGCTTTTTTTTATTATGTGCAAGAAGTTTATACAAATTGCAATAAATGTTTGGCAGAATAAAGATTTTTTGTTACCTTTGCCGCAGAAATACGAATATCTGTAATTATGAAGCGACTTTTTTGTGCATCTTGGCTATTTTTGTTTGCTATTATATCATTTCTTTTGTTTTCCCCTTTTGTATCAGTTTATGCGTTGCCGTTGGATAGTTTGCGTGAGCAAGTAGCATTATGGGAAGATAGTAGTACATCGATGGAAAAGGCAAAGATTTGGCGTTCTTATGCATACACAGCCGACAAGGTAGGATTGCATGAAGATGCTCAGACTTATGCACAGGAAGCTTATGAGATGTTTATGGAGATGGGTGAAACAGGGTGGGCTTCATTGTGTTTGTACGAGAGATGTATAGCCTATAATGCTATAGGAGATGCAGAAAATATGTCGGACTTAGTAGCAGAATTAGAGGTATTAGCTCGTCAAGATACTTCCGCATTAACGCAATATAATTACTATTCTGTATTGTTTGCTTATTACACCAGTACTAATGCAGATGTATCATTGACAGAGAAGACAGGTAGAAAGAGTATATATTACATGGAGCGTATAGGTGATTATAAGCAGTATAATATAGTACCAGCCTGGAATTACTATAATCAAGCGCTCTTCTATGATGTTTCTTTTAATCCTCCTATGATAGATAGTATCCGTAGGTATATAGATTTAGCAGCGCAGAGTACTCTGGAAATGTCATGGTTGGATTCGCTGGAGGTGTTGATTAGCGTAGGCGATGAGCGTGCTTGGCTTTATTATTATGAGAATGATTATGTTCGTGCTGAGTCTCAGATGCTTGATGTGATAGTTCTTCTTGATACAGTGAGCGCTTATTCCCCTTCCTCTATCATCAACGAGCGCAGCGAGGCTTATGCTTTTTTAGTGGATTTATATACGATAGAAAAGAGATATGAAGAAGCTCTTCACTTTCTTCAGAAGCAGAAGGAGAATGACCTTTTACGCTATAATATAGAGCGTCAGCGTGTGTTGGATGATATACAGACTCGCTATGAGGTGGCTCAGGGTGAGTTGAGTCTTCAGCGTGAGCAGCATCGTACGCATGTGTTGATTTCCTTACTGATTACATTTGCATTGCTGATACTTGTTATATTGTCTGTTCTTTGTGCTGTTTATTTTAAGAAGCGCGAGATGGAAGAAAAATTATATACCATGGCTTTGGAGTCAGATAATATGTATAACTCTCTCCAAGACCTCAAGCGTTCCAATAATATTGAGCCTATGGAGGTTTTGCGCCAAGGGTTGTTAATGCAAGTGCAGTCACTACCAGATAAATCGCCCTATAAATCAGATGTGCTCTTGCGTTTGCAAGATGTAGATTTATTATCTTTTCATCAACAGATAGGTCACATAGAAGGTTTGTCCGTAATGGATAAGCGCTACTTGTTGTGTTTTGCTGCCGGTTTGAGTGCCGAACAAGTGAGTGTATTGTTCTCTATTTCTCCAGCGAGTGTATATACTGTGCGCTATCGCATTCGTAAGAAATATATGGCCTCTCTTTGCTCAAAAGGTCAAAAAGAGGATGTTTTTCCTTGGTAATCCAAAGAGAAAAGTGGCACTTTATCCTGCTTGTCATAAAAAATCTATATTTGTCTATATACTGAATGTAGAAAAAATTGTACCTTTGCAGACAATTTTACATTCTCTATATAAGTTAGGATTTTATGCAAGCACAACAGGTATATGTGGAAGCGCAAGTGGCTTATATGCGTCTTCAGATTCAATCGTCTTGTTTTGACCAATGGCAGAAGGAGGAATTGTTGTCTCGTTTCAATCTTTTGCAATTGCAGCATGTGGTAGCATTATGTAATACAACGAGCAGCCCTATTAGTGTGACCAATATGCGCTATATGCTTTGTTTCTTAATCAATATGCCTGTAAAGGATATATCTATGTTGTTTAATGTGGATGTGCGTTCGGTATATAGTGTGCGATATCGATTGCGTAGGTTATTCACAGAGGCGAAGAAAAATGGAGATTCGCTCCCATCGGTTCTACTCTTCTAAATGAAGATACATAAAAAACGCTGACGATTGTCAGCGTTTTTTGTGATATGTCTGATTATTCTTAATAAACAATAATCTTCTTGCCATTATAGATATAGATGCCCGGTTGAGTAGGATATGCGTAACGACGACCTAAGATGTCGTAGAACCATCCATCGCCTTGGGTTGTCTCCTCTGAAGGAGTCTCAATAGCAGTGGTGTCGTTCTCGCAGATTTCAGTGATAGTGCCTGTTTGCTTGATAGAATTGCGGTCGTTACCCGTCCAAAGACCATGAAGAACGAATGGTAGGTCATTGGTTTGATTTCCACCATCATTCCAGATAATCATCCATGTGTTGTCAATAGCAGGTGCGCTCTCTGGCATTACCATCTTGTAATTACCATTACCTAAGTCAGTAGCAGCAGTTCCAGGCCATTTGCCTAATACTTCTGTGCTGCCATTGTACCAAACATAGCAATTGATCTTACTTCCCCAAGAGTTTGGTTTGGTGAAGAATACCGCACGCTCGGCTGTAGAGGTGAGACACATAGTGCCATCCAAGACAGGTGTTTCTGGATCTTCTGGTTGTTCTGGTTGTTCAGGGTCTCCTGGTACGCTACCCCCTTCGCATAAAAGAGTTACCTTAGATGTGTATTTGATATTACCCTTATCGCTACCTGAGTACATACCTTGATTGGTGAAGGTGAGGTCACCTGTTTGGGTACCACCATCATTCCAGATGATCATCCATGTGTTGTCAATAGCAGGTGCGCTCGCAGGAATGTCAAAGCGGTATTTGCCGTTGCCCAATGAGGTAGCTACGGTGCCTGGCCATGCATTGGTGATAGTACCATTGCTGTTCCAGATGTAGCAGTAGATTTTCTTGTTGAAGTCAGAAGACTTGGTGAAGAATACTGTGCGTTGGTCAGCGCTGGTTAAACATGGCTCGACAGCCTCTTCTGGTTCAGATGGCGCTGTTGGGTCATTGGTTAATTCTTCTTCGGTGCCATCCCATTTAGGTGTGCTACCGCCTACAGAAGAAGACTTATAGATGTATTTGCCATCTTCGCCCACTTTGCCAGGAGCTTTGGTTTTTTCGGTATCCAAGACGAATACGCGTAGGTTACCCTTACCAGAGCAGGTGGCTTTGAGTGTACCGTTGGTAACATTGATTACTTCTCCTGTTACGCAATCGGTGTATTTACCATTGAGCACATTGCTGAAGGTAGCACTACCAGAGATAGTTACTAATACATACGAGTCGGTGTTGGCGTCGGTGTAGCGGCGTTTGAAAGCGAATGAGCCGCTGCAACCATCCATAGAGTATTGGCCTTTACGGAGAGCAGGAACAGCTTGGCGAATCTTATTGAGGCGTTGCACATGCTTAGCGAGTGGGTGGTTGAGCGTAGCTGCCATGTTGCCAGTAGCATTGGTGTAAGTAGCGAAATCGGTTACATTCGCATCACCTTTGATATATCCGCCGAAGTATGCACGACCTGTATTGATGAGGGATGTATTAGGACCATTGTCGATGACACAACCTTTCTTGAATTGAATCTCTGAGCCATAGTAGATGCAAGGTACACCGCGGTGGGTGAACATCAAGCTCCAGTTCTCGGCTAATGTGCTCTCGTCGCCAGAGAAACGCTTGTCTACAGGTGCGCCATTAGGTGCGTAGTCGTGCGAGTCCACATAAACGACATTCCATGTAGCATCGTTGTAGTATTGGTCATTGCCTTGTTGTGCAATATTCCATGCTTCGCCTGCAGAGCGGAAGTTGTGGTGCATGGTGAAGTCAATCACATTCAGTCCGCTTGCCTTAGAGTAGTCAGGTGTGTGATAGTTATTACCATTCAAGAATGCATTCTGTGAAGTAGGTTTGCTTGCATCCGATGCAGATTGTTGCACAGACTTGTGATTAGTGTGTGTGTTGCACATGTCTCCTTCCAATGCTACGATGTTATCCCACGAAGCAGGGTTTTCGTCCCATGCGTAGGTTGTATTCTCCTTCCATGTATAGTATAATGGTGAGAGGTTGGCTTGATCGCGATACCATATGCTTGTATAGCGTGCACATACCTCAGCGAACATGTAGAATGGCATGTTACCGCGTTTGCTCTTGGCCTCTGCGCTCTCAGCTGCTGCTTGGAAAGCAGGAATGAAGGCTTTATTGAATGTGAGTCGTGGTATGTGTCCACCTGTGTCAATACGGAATCCATCTAATCCCATCTTGATGAACTTAGAGTAGCACTCGATGAGGTAGTTGTAGACATAAGGATGCTCTGTATTGAGGTCTACGCAATCGCCTGCAATCTGCATCCACCAGCGTGTAGGGTCGTCCCAGTTACCATGACCGAAGTGGTGCCAGTAGTTGTGTGTGTCGTTGTTCTTGCCGCCTGTATTCTTCATGAGTGTCAAACGTGCGCCATATTGGTCAGGCAATGACTCGTAGTTGTCTGGAAGTTTGCCACCATCTTTTTGTGTGAAAGGTACCATACACTCATTGATGTCGGACTGGTCTTTGGTCCAGTCACGATTGAACATCTTGCAGAGGTTAGCCTCTCCGAAGTTACCGGTGTGGTTGAGCACGATGTCGAGGATTACCTTCATGCCGCGCTTGTGTGCTTCTTCGATAACTTGTTGGAACCCAACACCTTCGGACTCATAGCGATGGTCCACTTTAGAGAAGTCATGTGCATGGTAGCCGTGGAGTCATAACCAGAAGCATTCTCTACGATAGGAGTAACCCAGATGGCTGTAAAGCCAAGGGCCTTGATGTAGTCCATCTTCTCGATGAGGCCTTTGAAGT
>JAZNQB010000255.1:0-9550 GCA_045589995.1 Paludibacteraceae bacterium | reverse complement strand
ACAACGAAGATGGCAGATAAGTCATCTGTACGGTCGCTATAAAGATCTGATTCCCAATGGGTAATATCTTCCACCATGGACTGAATAGGTTCTTTAGCTTTTACTACCGCCGCTGCGATGATAAAATCTTGTATATCTCGCAGCAAGAAATTATTAAATTTCGGGTCTGTTACCTCGCGCATCATAGCTTCCATGCCTTTGTACATCGCTTGTGCGATGCTATCTGCCTGTGGGCGTTCGGGTTCGTTCGCTTCGCTATGGAGCAGGTATAATTCGATGACAGTTGAGCCTAAATGGCGTTCGACGAGTTCTATTTTTGCTGAGTCAGTCTGAGGAAGGCATTGCTTGAGCATGGTTATTACGCCGGCACCGAGTACGCCTGACAAAGAAGGGTCATTAGCCATCATATCAAATGCCTGATCCGTCTTACTCCATAATTGGAGACTCAATTCGGGTAACATCAGTTTTGCTTGCTGGCGCATCCACTCGCGGCTATATGTATTCAAATCAGGTATTGTAGGTAATGTCGTTATTTCGCTTGTTTCCACCTGTATGGTAGCTCTATCTGGCGATATAGTTAGCCAGCGATAGGGACAAGGATATGTGATAGGTGCGCCAGTAGTTATCTCGACGATGCTATCTTGTGTGAGTCCTGTAGTATCGCGGTATGTGGTCATACCATTGATATGCATATGCCCTGTGAGTACTACATGCACATCGTGTGCCATGAGGCTATCACGGATAGCATCAGCATTCTTCAGGCGGGTAGATGATGATGCCATGGCCGACTTATCTACATGTTCCAACAACTGCCAATGGCACATAGCGATGATGGTATTTCCTTTTTGGTTGGCACTATCGGCTTGCGCCAAGAGCCAAGCGAGTGTAGCATCCGATAAAGAGCCTGTACCTGCATTATTATGCGCTCCATCAATAGCGAGAATACTGATATGAGGTAATGGTTCGGCTATATAACTATGTGAATTAGGGTCTTTTGCCGTCACCTTATCATATACGAATGAGTACATTTTTTCCCAATTATCATGGGTTAGATTAGGCGTGTTGACTTTTTGATTTCCCTCATACGCATAAGCATTTCCTCCTATATCGTGATTACCAGGTATGACCAATGTAGGTATGCCCGCTTGCTGTAGGCGTTTTAGTTGCGCTACAACCACTTCATGGCTTGCTAACTCGCTATCTTTAGTTAGGTCACCCGGAATGAGCACCAAGGATGGTTTATATACCAATGTTGTATCAATAAGCGCTGTGAAAGCGGTTTGACTGAGATGGAGCATTTTTCGCTGCTCATTCATCATCTCGTCGAATGCTGTTCCTTCTTCAATTAAGGATTGTGCGAGTACATGCGGGTCTGCAATGACCATGATTTTCTCTTGTCCTTGTAAAGATAGGCTTAACAAGGCAAATAATAAAATGGTAACTTTCTTCATATTGCGTGTATTTAATTATGTTCTTATTGCATAAGTGTTATTTCTACTCGGCGGTTGTTTTGTCGTCCCTCTTCTGTATCGTTGGTATCGACAGGTTTGGTTTCTCCATAACCATAGGCTTGGATTTTCTCAGCCGGGCATCCGTATTCTATCAATTGCTGGCGTACGGCTTGTGCTCTATCGCGCGATAGCTGCATATTGGCTTGGTCATCACCTATATTATCCGTGTGTCCTGCGAGTCGCACTTTGTATCCGTATATACGCACATAATCGGCTATGCGTTGCAATTCGGGTAAGGAGGACGGTAGTATAACTGCACTATTGGTTTCAAAGAGCAGATTGCGGATACTGACGGCCTTATTGAGTTGTAAGACTGTGATTTTTTCCGGTCGTTTATCTCTTGGCAGTTCAATAGCATATAAATCGTGCATCCGCCCTGCTTTCTGCGCATAATAGGCGTATTCGCCATCTGAAGACACTTTATACCAACAATCTCGTCCTTTGGTATTGATGGTAGGTCCTAAGTTCTCCGGTTCAGACCAGCAAGTCCAGCATGTATCACTCAGTCGGCGTGTGACATAGACATCCAATTCACCATATCCACCTCCCTTAGCCGAAGAGAAGTAGAGTGTTTTCATATCCGGGTGTAGGAATGGCGAGCGCTCCATAGCTTGAGTATTGATAGCAGGTCCAATAGAAAATGGTTTGCTCCACCTACCCTGTTCGTCTCGCTTGGAAACAAAGATATTGAGCGATGGTTTTTCTTCGTTCTCCGCAGGATGATTAGCAGCGAAGAGTAGCACGCTTCCGTCTGCACTAATCATCGCGTCTGCTTGCCAATTGCCTAATTGTAAATGCTTGGGTAATGGTTGCGGTTCGCTCCATCCATAGGCAGTACGCTGCGAGAAGCACATCCGCCCTTCTACGAACAATAACATCATTCGTCCATCACCAGAGATAGAAGTAGGTGCTTCGTTACGATAGGGATTACTCAATTCAGGAATACGGCGTGCTGCCGTCCATTCGCCTGTTCGGGCGTCACGACGAGTGACATAGATATCTTCGCTCGGCGTTCCATCCTCTCTATTGAGTCCCACGAAATACATTGTTTGGTCATCAATAGTCAATACGGGATTGTACTCTTCTCCTGTCAAGGTATTTATTGTTTCCGGCAGTTTTTGTGGTGCGACCAAAGAGTCAGGTGAGGTAAAACTGCAGAAGAATAGGATGAGTAGTTGTGCGCAAACGACTCGTAAGAAAGTAGTGAGCGGATAGACGGTTGCATAGCATACTGCCACTTGGTTATTCTCCGAAGATAATGATTGTGCGTATGGAAGTGTCATAGCAGATGTCATAGATCCGACCAGCAGTCCTACTACTTTGAAATAATTGACATGCAGCCATTTATAGGCTATCCATCCTACGACAACCAATGGTATGATAGTCATCAGAAATCCGTATCCTATCCATAGATAACCTCCATTGAGTAATGTAGGCACGAATTGCTCTCCTACGCTCAATCCTAATGCCGCGAGGAAGAGTGTGAGTCCCACTTGTCTGAGCATCATATTGGCGGATGTGGTAGAAAAAGTAACAAGGTTATAGTATGCGCCAAAACGCCCAATAAGGATAGCCACGATGAGTGAACCGCCTACCAAACCTAATTTGAATGTCTGTCCTAATCCTGGTAACGGAATAGGTAATAATCCAACACATATACCTAAAACCACCCCGAAAAAGACGGGTAATAGATGCGGAGCATCTAATCGTTTCAACTCGTTTCCGAATGTCTCCGTAACGCGTTTCACATCGTTTTCGTCTCCCACCACTACTAAGCGGTCACCTATCTGCAGCACCAAATCAGGTGTAGCCAATAAGTCTATACCCGCACGAAAAACTCGCGTAATAGTAACATGGTATTGGTGACGCAGATTGAATGAGCGTATTGGCTTGCCATTACATTCCGGTTTGGTGACAGCAATACGGCGAGAAGTAAGGTGTTTCGATTTTTCTATTTGCTTGTGCAAGTCGTATTCGCTCATTTCCCCTAAGACACGAAGTGTATCTGCATGATGTCTATCGGTGAGTACGCGGATAATATCGCCGTTAGATAGTACTGTTTTTTCGTTAATCAGTTCATCTGAACCATCCTTATGAATCACTCTACTCATGATCATCTCTTTCGTAGAGCAAATATGCTGGAGTTGTTGTAGGTTCGTTTGGTTTATTTGCGGATGATTGAGCAGCACTTCCATACATACGAGTTCTTCGTCATCCGCTAAACTTTCGTCTCGTAATCGCTGTTCCTCCATAGGCAAACGCACATGACAAGCGCGTCTAATCAGTTCAAAAGCCAGGATGACGCCCACAACGCTGAGCGGATAAGCAACCGCATATCCCGTAGCAATAGTCGGGTCTGTTACTCCTTTGATATCGAAATAGGCTTGCTGCACGGAAGCGAGTGCTGGCGTAGAAGTGGTAGCACCCGACAGTATTCCCGCCATAGTGGACATATCTATTCCTGTGATGTAATGCAAAGCAATCGCACATGTGCAGCCTAATAGCACGATACTGGCAGCGAGTATATTGAGTTGCAAACTGCTTTTCTTGAATGGAGAGAAAGAAGGAGCCACTTGCAATCCGATGGCATAGACGAATAGGATGAGTCCGAAATCCTTCGCGAACTGCGCAACAGTATGGTCTATCCGCACGCCGCATGCTGCCATTACGATACCCACAAAGAGCACCCATGTCACATCCAGCGAGAAATGCTTTATTTTCGCTCGTTCACTCAACCATAACCCGATAGTCATTACAATGGTCAACCATAATAGAGATTGCGTTATGGATGGGCTGAATAGGAATTGCTGTATTTCACTCATCGTAATAACTGTATTAGTTTAACCATTGCTTTTTGACAAGCCCTGTCTGTTATCTGTTCTCTCAGTTTACCGAGATGCACACATTCTGTTATCGTTTGTTCAGGCGTAGCCCATGCCATCCACACCGTACCTACAGGTTTCTCTGGAGTGCCTCCAGTAGGTCCCGCAATACCACTTATGGCTATTCCATAATCTGTGTTTAGTTGTTTGCGAATACTATTCGCCATTACAACAACAGCCCCTTCGCTTACCGCACCAGCGCTATTTAGTATTTCTTCGGGAACTCCTAATATATCTGATTTAACACTATTGGCGTAGGAAATGACGGAACCTTTGTAGAATGCAGAACTGCCAGAGTGCTTGGATAATAGAGCAGCTAACTTACCTCCTGTGCATGATTCTGCGGTAGCAATAGTTTGGTTTTTCTGTTGCAATAATTCACCTAAGACACATTCCAACGCTTGGTCTGTGGTGGCAATAAGATAAGGAGCGACGATTGTTTGTAGTTGCTCAAACCATTGATTGATTTCGCTCTCTGTGGCTTGTCCGTAGGAAGATAAGCGCAAGCGGATAACACCATCTTTGGGCAAGTATGCCAAATGGATATAATCGGGTTTAGATGTCTCGTATTGCTCTAATTGTATAGCTAATGCGGACTCGCTAATACCATATACTTGCAATGTATGATGCAGAATGCGCGTTTGTTGAGCACCAATGAATGGTAGTACTTGCTCCGTCATCGCTATTTGCATTTCATAAGGAACTCCGGGCATGGAGATGAGTTGTTTATCATCTTTGCGGAATACCATGATTGGAGCAGAACCTACTCTATTGGTTAGTATATGCGCATTTTGTGGCACAGACCATTGTGTAGCAGTCAGTTTATTGAGCACATCAGGTCTATGGGCATATAATTGCTCTACATGTGCGCGCACACGCGTATTTTCTATAAGGTGTGTATTGAAATACTCACATAGTACATGCTTGGTGATATCATCTTTGGTAGGTCCTAATCCGCCTGTGGTGAGGATGATATCTGCACGATTGAAAGCGTCATCAAGCGCGGTTAGTATATGCTCACGGTCATCGTGAATAGAAGTGATTTGATATACCTCTATTCCCATTTCATTGAGTTTTTCTGCCATCCAAGCGGAGTTGGTATCCACTACTTGTCCGATAAGCAGTTCATCTCCTATGGTAATTATTTCTGCTCGCATTGTTTTTTCCATTCTTGTGCCGTGAGGCATAATTCATTGTACCAATCTTCTCCAAATCGTCTGATGAGTGGTTCTTTAAGAAACTGATACAATGGAATATGTTTCTTTTTTCCTAAAACTCTGGCGCAATGGCATATATCCCAGCGATGGTACTCCACGCCTACTCTTTCGCCCACTTTAGATAGTCGCACGGGGTATAGGTGGCATGAGATTGGTTTTTTGAAATCTATTTTGCCTGCGTTATATGCTTTTTCTATAATACAATAGCACCATCCTTTATGGTCTGTGCGTGCAAAGATACAATCTTTGTCGTTTACAATAGAGGTCACTCTTTCTCCCGATGGGTCATTATAGGCAATACCTTGCGTTTCTACGACTGCTTTTGCTTCTTTTGTCATGTCTGGTAGTAGCGTAGGCAAGATTGTTTGTATCTTTTCTTCCTCTTCAGCGGTAAGTGGTGCGCCCGCATCGCCTTCTATACAGCAGCAACCACGGCATACATCCAAATCGCAGCAGAACTCTTTCTCGAGCACATCTAAACTAACCAATGTATCTTGTATTATAAACATAACTTATGCTACTAATCCTTCTAAACAGATTTTAATACCTATCAGTATGAGTATTATTCCGCCCCACACTGTCACATTCATCTTAAAATGCGTACCTACTATATGTCCTATTATAAATCCCGTGATAGAAAAGAGGAAGCATGTAGCAGCAATTATTCCCACCGCCCACCATAGCACTTCAGAATGAGGAATAAAAATCACTCCTGTAGCCAGTGTATCCATTGAGGTGGCAAACGCGAGTGAAATAAGTGACGCGAATGAGAAATCTGCTAAATGTTTCTCTTTGTCATCAGAATGGAATGAGTCATATATCATCTTCCCACCTATGAAACCAAGTAAGAGCAATGCTATCCATGGCGCAAAACGCTCAAAGAAAGAGGCGAAGATTGTTCCTGCGAAATAGCCTATAAGTGGCATTCCCGCGTGGAAGAGCCCAAAAAGCAAAGCCATTAGGATAGGTTTGATGTAATGAGGCACATAACCATGCGGCGAGGTCAATCCTTTACAAACGGACACAGCGAAACAATCCATTGCCAGGCCGATAGCCATCAATATGACTGTAAATAAGGACATATATTGCGTTATTGTCTCTTGTATTTATATCTTGCGCCTACTTTTCCCTTCGCGATAGCCATTAGTTTATTACGCACAAAGGTCTTGCGTATTGGAGAAATACGGTCTGTGAACACATGTGCTTCTAAATGATCATATTCATGCTGTATGATACGCGCACAAAATCCAGTATATTCTTCCTCATGCTCTACAAAGTTCTCATCTTGGTATCGTATGCGGATAGTAGTAGGTCTAACGACATTCTCGCTAATACCCGGTAATGAAAGACATCCCTCGCTGTACGAACAAGTTTCTTCGCTTGTCTCTATTAGTTCAGGATTGATGAATGTTTTCTTAAATCCCTCACATTCCGGATAGTCTTCCGCCAATTCTGTTCCATCCACGATGAATAATCGCCATGGTTTTCCCACCTGTGGCGCAGCCAAACCACATCCTTCTGCTTGTGTAAGTGTTTCATACATATCAGCAATAAAGGTTGTTAGTTCCGGCGATGGCGTCAGTTCTTCTGTCTGCTTTCGCAATACAGGTTGACCATATAAGTATATTGGTAGTATCATTTTCGAGTTAACGAGTTAATGAGTTAATGTTTAAGTTACTAATGGAGGCTATCGAGGTAACCTTCTAAAATGATGCAAGCGGCTATTTTATCTACGATTGCTTTATCCTGCCTATCTTTCTTTTTCATTCCGCCTGCTATCATCGCTTGATGTGCGAGTACAGATGTAAAGCGCTCGTCATACATCGTGATAGGAATAGTCGGAAATTGTTTCTTAAAATTACCAATAAAGGGTCTAATGTGGTTCATCGATTCGGACTCTTCTCCATTCATCTGCGTGGGGTGCCCTATTACTACTATATCCACCTTCTCCTTTTCGAAGTATGTTTGTAGCCAGTTTATAAGTCCCTTCGTTTCTATAGTAAGCAAGGGATTAGCCGTTATACGGAGTGGATCCGTAACGGCTAATCCTGTTCGCTTTTTACCGTAATCAATTGCGAGTATTCGTCCCATTAAAGGTTATTCAGTTTTTCGCTAATTGCATTGTATTTATCTGTCATGTTAAAACGGTAGTACAAGCCTTTGAGTGTCTGCATATAGCTGCGCTCTTCTGGAGCTATCTCATGTGCTTTCTCAAAGAAAGGAAGTGACTTGTAGAATACTGCGTTCATCTCCTCAAGTGCTTTCTTATACTCTTTATTATCAGAGATAAGTGCAGCAGCCTCATTTAGTTTAACGGCTTGGTTGTACCATACACGACCTTTACCGGCCATAGCTTCTGCCAAGGTAGGCTCGATAGCAAGCGCATTATCAAAATCTTTCAATGCATCCTCATATCGGCCTTGGTTCTCATCAAGGTTTCCTTTGATCAGGTGGTATTGTGCTACATTTGGTTCGCGCTCGATAGCGGTTGCCAAATAATCGATAGCTGTTAGTTCTTGTCCCGAGAAGATATAATAGTTAATGAGGTTTTGTAAGAACCAAGACTCTTGTGGGAAGCGTGCGATAGCATTCTGCAAAGTAGCTACAAAATTAACTGTATCTTTGAGTGCCACATACTCCTGATATAAGAATTGGTTTACTGCGATTGCTTCGAAATCACCATCTTTGAGTTCATTGAGCAAAGCAATTGCTTCCTCGTGCAGTTCGGACTGAACAGCAAAGATTGCAGTATAATATTTATATTGAATATAATTACTATCACGCGGCATTTCTTTCTGCAATTTCTCGTTCTGCATCATGTCCAATTCAGGAATAGCTATATGCTTTTTGAATGCATTGTATGCTCCGAGGAAGTCACGCTGCTCATTGAGGTAAATACCATACTTAACCAATTCTTGGTTCTTGTAATACTCAAGCATCTTTTTGGAGATGTTTGTGCGGGTTTTGGTATCTACCACTTCTCTACCCTTCTTATCGAGTGTAGGAATCATAGCCAATCTATCTGCTTCTAACCAATAGTTGTAACTCTCCTCTACTGCTTGCCCAGCGAGTGCTTGATTAACGCCCTTACCGAGCATTTGATTATAGTTCTCGAGTGTTACTTCTTGGTAACCGATCATACCAGCCCAGTAATATGTCTCTGCTGTAGGTTCGGTAGCGATAGCTTCTTTGATAGCAGTACGTGCAGCGCTGAAGTCTGGTGTTTCAGCCATTATATAGCGCTTAGCATTCTTAACTACAGGATTTTTCTGTGCAAAGCAGTTTGTGCTCATGAGCACGATAGCTGCTACAAATAATACTTTTTTCATATTACTCTTGATTTTCGTTGTTATTATCATTAGTTTCTTCAATCTCCATTGTTTCTTCATTCTCTTCTTTTGGCACGATACATCCGCTTACGAGGCTATCGTTACGCTTTTGTAGGTCAATGAGTTTAACACCTTGTGCAGCTCTTCCTGTCTCGCGGATAGTATCCACAGCCATGCGTATAGCAGTACCTGACTTGGTCATGAGCATGAGGTCATCAGCGTCTGTCACAGCCTCTATACCCACTAATTGTCCTGTTTTCTCTGTTATCTCAATGGTCTTCACACCCTTACCACCGCGGTTGGTTACACGATAGATTGGATTACCCTCTTCGTCGTCCACAGCTGTGCGTTTACCAAATCCTTTCTCAGAGATTACAAGAATAGTCTTGTCTGTTTGTTTCTCTACACAAACCATGCCAATTACGCGATCTTGTCCATCATTTTCAAGGGTAATGGCCTTCACACCGCTTGCGCTACGCCCCATTGGTCGAACGCCAGACTCGTTAAAGCGTACCACTTTACCATTGTATCAAGCCACAAGCATTTCGCTTTGTCCGTCTGTTAGGGTAACACTTATCAGTTCGTCCCCCTCACGCAAACCAAGTGCGATG
>JAZNQB010000254.1:0-2036 GCA_045589995.1 Paludibacteraceae bacterium | reverse complement strand
ATCTTGGCTATCCCCTTGATGGCATTAGGATTTATCTTGTCTATCTCCCAAAAGGATAGCAGACGAAATATCTCCGAACTCATCGTAGGTTTCTCACTCCTCTTCTTGGGATTATCGCTCATGAAGAACTCCGTACCTGACTTGCAACAGACTCCTGAAGTGTTATCCTTCATTCAGGGATGGCAGGGCTATGGATTTGGTTCTACACTCATCTTCCTCGCTTTAGGTGTCATCTTAACGCTTGTATTGCAGTCTTCCAGCGCCACTATGGCACTCACACTTATCATGCTCAATATGGGATGGATTCATTTTGACATGGCGTGCGCAATGGTATTAGGTGAGAATATCGGTACTACTATTACGGCTAATATAGCCGCTGCTGTGGGTAACACCTCCGCTAAAAGAGCCGCTTTGGCACACACCGTGTTTAATGTCTTCGGCGTAGTATGGGCACTCATCACTTTCCCTTGGTTCCTCAAACTCATCGGATGGATCACGGCCTCTATCTTTGGACTACCTAACCCTGCAGACGATTCCTTCTGCATTGAGGTAGCACACGACGCGCAAGGCAATGCCATACAGTCCGACTCACAAACGGCAGCACTATACGGATTATCCATGTTGCATACATGCTTCAATACCATCAATACTGCCCTACTCATCGGATTTATTCCGGCTATCGAGAAATTAGTGTGTCGTATTATTAAAGGTAGTAAGAAAGAAAGTGATAATCTCTATCGCCTTAAATATATCGAGGCAGGTAACATGAGTACACCGGAATTGGCTACCGAACAGGCTTTCAACGAGATTATACACTTCGCGCAAATATCTCACAATGGATTAGGATATATACGCTCAGCTATCGGCGCAAGCAAAAAAGAAGACTTCGAATTCTATCGCGAGAAATTAGTCAAATACGAAGAAATCTCTGACCGTATTGAGTATGAGATTGCCACTTTCCTCAATTCAGTCTCTACGGCTGATATCAGCGAGACCACTTCGATGCAGATTAAATCGATGTATAAGATTATTGGTGAATTAGAGTCACTCGGGGATTCAGGCGAAGCTATCAGTCGTATGTTGTCCAGACGCAATAATCACAATAAATCCTTTACACCTGAAACTATTGCGCATATTGAACAGATGATTGATGCTATCCACCATGCGTATGAAGTGATGATTAACAACTTGTCACAAGCGCACGCGGGTACGCTGTTGGATATATCCAATGCTTTGCAAGCAGAGGAGCAAATCAATCAATTGCGTAATCAGTTACGAGAAGCGGAGATAGAAGACATCGAGCAGAATAAGACGAACTATCAGACCAGTGTATATTATTTGGATATAGTAAGCGAACTTGAGAAAATGGGTGATTTCATGATCAATATCTCCCAAGCCCTCGAAAGAGCCTTCATTAAATAATAATCATTACTGATATTAACGAGGACTGCTAGCACAGCGATAGTCCGAGTTAAGAGCGGAGGCACTAGGAGCCCGTCCATTTAGCGGTAGTGGTATGGACCTTTGCGACTAATTGCCGAACGCGACACTCACTACTAAAAAAATCGCTCTTCGGGGCGATTTTTTTGCATATGTCATTTTTTTATTGTACCCTTGTCCTCGCATTATGCCAACACCCCGCCTCATGTCCTACTATCCTTATAGTCTTTAATGACCTTAACGACTTTAATGACCTTATAATCCTTATTGCACTCATCACCCTTAATTGGAATAAGCCACCTACAATCCCACACGAAATTTGAATAAGAACCGTATTTGCAGCCATAATTCCGCTTATAATCACGATACATACACGATAGATACACGATACATATACGATAGATATTCGATATATTATGCTATCTTTATACTATCTTCACTTTGTACTGACCCCCTGACTAAAACTGAAAAAGGTTGACTCGATAACTGAGATGGAATCTTAAAAATCGTAAACTTTTGACTCGATACCTAAAAGGGTTGATTTAATACCTGAAAAGGTTGACTGAGAGCCTAAAGAGGTTTACTATTTAAAAAGA
>JAZNQB010000253.1:0-9066 GCA_045589995.1 Paludibacteraceae bacterium | reverse complement strand
AAAAAAGACGGTCTGCCGAAGCAAACCGTCTTTGAGGTATAGTGTTTTACTACTAAGCGCTGCTCAACTATAAAAGTAACGAGTCTTAGTGGCTAAACACTCCTTATATTATTTTACGCGTGCGCCAGTAGCGTCGTAGATATTACCTTCGCGGATGATATAGAGTTTACCATTCTCAACGAACTTAACTGCGTTCTCTGTAGCCTCGATATTCTCGAAACCTACTGTTTCTGGTACATATACTGCTGCCCATGTTGCAACTACATCATTCTCTGACCATACACGGTTTCCTAACTCTTCACCATTTGCACCCTTTTCTACATATTTCCAATCCGCACCAGATGCATATTTATAACCATCAGCCTTAGTAGCGGTCTCAATAGTAATTGTATAGTGAGTATCATCCACCTTAGTCATTTCGGTGAAACTCCATCCGTTCATATCACCTGCAATATAGCAAGCGTTGGTACCTGTAGGAACAGTGACATTGTATGTAACGCCTGTTTCTGGTTCTGGTTCTGGAGTAACGGTAGTGTCACCTGGTTGCTCTGGAGTAGTAGAAGGATAAGTAACAACGAGAGTGCTGGTAGCGTAGGTCCAAGTGAAAGTATATTCACCCGCTACGTCAGCAGTGAGAGTACCATTAGCTTGCACATTTGCACCTGTATAAACTGCAGAGTTATTCTCGCGAGTAATCACTTGACCATCGTTGGTCCAGCTACCTCCGATAATCATCTTAAAGCCATAGTCTTTTGCCTCGAGGTTGAGTGCGAGAGAAGCAGTCTTTTTATCTGCTGCCATTGTGAAAGTATTAGCAGATGTATTCCATCCGTTCATATCACCTGCGATAGCGATAGATGGGATGACTTCAACCTCTTGCTGAAGAGTAGCGGTAGCATTTACTGTAGTAGTAGCAGGATCGAAAGTGATGGTGATGGTGTATTTACCACTCTTAGCAATCTTGAGATCGTAGTTAGAACTTGGATACTCTGTACCCCATGCGCTACCTTTAACGACTTTGAATTGTACTGTAGTAGCAGACATTTCAACATCTGTTTTCTCCCATTTATAGGTGCCGTCTGCTTGTTCGGTCATCACATTTTCCTTGTTAGAAGGGTCCCACTCAGTACCGAACAATTTCGCAGGAGAACCAGCTACGGTGTACACTTCAGCAAAAGCTGTAACAGCCATACATGCTGCAAAGATAAAAGAGAATAATTTCTTCATTTTGAATGAATAGATTTTAAAGTTAATATAATGTTTATATAGTAATAGGAATACCTATTGTTTTCTAATTTAGTGTGTTTTTCCAAACGGAGTGCAAAGGTACTGCTTTTTTTTGATATGCGCAAATAAAAAATGCTTTTTTTTATGATTATGAACAAAAATAAAATGAAAATAGAGAAAATATTTTTTTGTAATCAAAAACACGGCGTATGATAGTAATGGTAAATAAACCCAGATAAACACTGGTCGTCTGCTATGTGCCTATTGTAGTCGCTGAGCCTGTGGGCTACGCGCCCGGAGCGTAATCTTCTTAATCCGCATTCATATGCGAGCATATAATGCGCCTTAATAATCTTCCTCTCTCGTCGGCAGAACTCTGCCGCCTAAACCATAAGCACATATCCTACGCCAGCCATAAACAAAGATAAAATTTTTCTACATTGTTACTTTTTATTATCATCCGCCTCACAAAAACTCATTCACTCCGTTCATTTACCAAAAAAGCGTTCATTGCATTCTCTTCAAAAACGGCAACGCTAATCACTGTGTAGGGTGGAGGGTGGAATAAAAAAGACGGCTTGCAGAAGCAAACCGTCTTTGAGGTATGTTGGTTTATTACTAAGCGCTACTCTACTATAAAAGTAACGAGTCTTAGTAGTTAAACACTCCTTAATTATTTTACGCGTGCGCCCATGAGGTTGTACACAGCACCATCGCGAAGGATGAAGATTTGTCCGTTCTCAATGAACTTCACAGCCTTCTCAGCAGCCTCGATTTCTTCGAAACCTGTAGCAGGTCCCTCTGCAGCCTTGAAGCCGAATGCGTAGAAGTTGATAGTATTAACAGGGTACTCTAATACAACAGTACCTTGCTTAACCTCTACATAAATATAAGGATAGTAGTCACCTACTTTGTCAGCCTCTACTACAACCTTATTATAGAGCTCTACATCCGCTTGCTTAACCACGAGATTGCGGTCTGTTGCGCTGTTGCTACCTGTGCGAGCTGCGATACGGAGTGTACCATCCGCAGGGATTGCTAATGTGAGGCCATTCTTAGAAGACGACTTACCACCAGTTTTGAGGCGGAAATTATATGCTTTATTTTCCTCTGCTGTACCGAAAGAAGCTGTGTTCTCATCAATTTCTTGCTTGCTGGCATCTGTATCTTTTACAGTGAGTGTGAATGCAGCGTTGTTAGCAGCAGCAAATACCGCGCCATCGAATGAGCCCTTAGCAGCAACCTCTGTGAAGACGATTTCGTCCCATGTAGCAACTGGTTTTGGTTCCTCTTTAGCAGGGAAAGTGATAGCGAGGGTGTTGGTCTCGTATGTCCAAGTGAAAGTATATTCACCAGTTACATCAGCAGTGAGAGTGAGGTTACCAGAACCAGAAACAACTACTGCAGAAGCATTCTCGCGTGTGAATGCTACGCCATTAGATGTCCAGTTACCTTTACCACCAATACGCATACCGAACTCATAAGGTTTATCTGTGGTTGCCTCCAGATTGAGTACGAGAGTAGCTGTTTTGTTGTCAGCAGCGATGGTGAAGTTCTCGGTATCAGCCCAGTTAGATGGACCAGCGAAGTTACCGTGCATAGCTACTGTAGGAATAACTACAGCGTCACCAGTTTTCTCAGCGAATGCATCTACTACGCCAGAAGCAGCATCGAACATAATCATTACTATATAGATACCATCTGCAGGGATAGTAAGTACATAGTTGCTTGCAGGATAAGCAGTTGTCCATGCGTGATCTTCACAAACCTTAAATTCAATTGTTCCCGCAGAGAGAGTCAAGCCTTCTTTCATCCATGAATAGATAGTACCATCCATAAGGAGCATATCATTCTCTGTATTTGTTGGATCCCAAGCGGTGCCGAAAGCAACATCTGAGCTACCTGCTACGGTGTAGGTATGCTTAACAGGGATAAGACCATTCATGGTGATGTCGTATTGAGCGGTACCGTCAGTCATAATAGCCTTGAAAGTGAAAGTACCATTACCATTGTCGGTGTAGGTAGCGTCAGTGCCATTAGCGAACAGGTCAGCAGTGCCAATTGAGCCCCAGAAGTCACCTTCTCCTTCTCCAGAGTAAACACCAAATCCTTTAGTTACACCAGGATACAAAGAAATAGTAACAGATTTCTCATTCCATTGACCTTGAAGAACGAGGTTTTGTCCCATTTCAGAAACGGTAGTATTCTCAACGGTAACAACGGTAGCTGCTGGAGCTGGAACTGGGATGATAGTGTAAGTACCGCCAGTGATTTCAGGAGTGGATTTATACTCTTTCAAAGTACCAATTGCCTCAATATAATCACCCACTTTAACTTGCTGATCAGCAGTAGCCACAGGAGTCAAACGGTACGCTTGGATCACATTAGCACCATCAGCAGCATCTGCCATCCATAGTGTTGCATTTTTGTAAGTAGCGCTATAACCACCATCTACAAGAGTTGTTACATAACCACGAACGATATATTTATCAGCAGACTCTGTTTCTGTGCAAGCAGCAGCAGCTTCTGCACATGTGAGCACTTGCATTTTAACGAACTTCACAGTCACAACATTACTTGCTTTCTCGCCCTTATAAGCGACAGCTTTAACAGTAGTAGTCTCAGTCAACTCAAATGGAGCGGTGTACTCTGTGCTTGCGTTGGTAGGCTCTGTGCCATCAAGTGTGTAGTAAATCTTAGCACCTTCTGCAGCTTTCATAGAAACTGTAGTTTTTTCTACGAAGTAGTCGTCACCTCCGATTGATGGTGTTGGCACAAAATCAGCACCCGCAGCGATATAAGTAACTGTTACACTTTTGAGGCGCACTTGCGCTGCCAATTTCTTAACTTCATAGGTGTCGCTGACAGCAGTAGGAGTAACTGTTACCTTGGTGCCACTAACCGTTGCTTCTGCACCGATAGACTTTTGCAAATCTGCAGGATAAGTGTTTTTGTAGGTATCACAAACAAACTCAATTTGTGCGATGTTACCCAAAGAACACTTAACAGTGATTGCAGAGCTTGCATACATACGAATTGGCGCATAGAGAGCCACATCTGTAGAAGATGCGGCCTTGTCATTCGTAAAAACAATGCCATTCTCTTCCCAAACCTGTTGAGAAGTAGAACTTGAGGTACATTTGGCTTTGTCGTCAAATGTTAAAGTCGCTGCAGTTTGTGCAAAACCTACCATGCTAAAAAGCATTGCAGCGAGAATAGTAAATAATTTCTTCATAATAAGAATTTGTTAATTAAAGATTGGTTTTTTAAAAATATATTAGTAAACTAATAGTATTCTCCATTTTCGGGCACAAAGGTACAACTTTTTTTTGACACTCACAAATAAAAATTCATTTTTTGGTGATTGTAAGCAAAAAAGAGCGCTGCGCTGTTAGATGTTAGAATAGTAAAGTCCTTTAAGGGCTCTAAGGATTTTAAGGACTTTAAGGATTTTATATTCCTATCTTGTTTTTGGCTCAATCACATATGAATAACATATGAATAACATATGAACAACATATGTTTTACCGCTGCAAATGCGCTGCAGAAGAAGTGCTGCTATTAGATTTTCTTGCCGTGAGCGGCACGGGAGAGCTGGGCTGAATTGAAGATATTCTGCCATATGATATACGCTGCGGCGCCAAGTGCCGAAAGAGGATTGAGATATGTCTGCGCCATCCACACCCCTAAGGTAGTGTTTTTTTGTCCAAAGGCCTGTCCTGCCGTAATGCTGCTGACGGTATTCATATCGCGTGGAGTATTGGGATTGATAAGCACTTCGTTGTACTCCTTGCCAATACTCTGCGCCGGCAGACGCCACCCAATGTACTTCCCTACGATAAATTGAATAAGACAAGCGAAGAAAGAGCCTACTACAAGCCATGTTATGGTGGATAATTGTATTGAAGCCCTATCTGTGATAATACTATTGGTTAGCTGCGCCATGAGAAAAACAATCGTTCCTACCCATAAATAGAAGGGCATGGGCGCAAGCGCTTGGGGCAGTTCAAAAGAAGAAACGCGATGAGAAGGGTGGTGCTTCTGCTTATTGCGCTGATAAAAATTATACGCCAACCTAAGTAGCCACGCCGCCACGAAAGGTCCTAATAGCAGCGGCGATATGCGTCTGAGTATCAACAAGAAAGCAGAAAGAAAAGTCATATCTGCAAGAGGATAGATAAGGGGGAAGAAGACTGGTACTACTAAGGCCGTTGCGAAATTACTAAGGAGAGTGAAAGTGGTGAGGTTTTGTATTGAGCCGCCCAGTTTGCCTGCTATGATAGGCGCTGCTGTAGCTGTAGGCATGATGAAACACATCATAAGTCCCTGCGCGACAATCGTATCATTAGTCACCCAAAGCAATCCGTAATAAGCAGCAAAACCAAAGATGAGTTGCACCGCTAAGACAAGCCAATGCCACGCGCGGAGGCGCAAGTCTTTCGGATCTATCTTGCAGAAAGTGAAGAAGAGCATTAGAAAAATGAGCGTAGGCAGAAGTGGACTGCCATGATGTAGCCATTTGTAGCCCAAAACGCCTATAATCATTGAGAGCCATAGTGCGTTGGAGTAAAACCATTTACCAAGTACCATTTACGATGTACGATTTATTATTTCCCCATTTATTGACTATTTCGTCCATGATGGAGAAGACTTCTTCTTTGGTATCTGCGCGGAGGAGGGCTATGCGTGTTTGCTTGAAATCTGCAAGCCCTTTGAAGATTGGCGAAGCTGCAAAATGTCTGCGTGAATGAACAATGCCCTTGCGTTCGTCATTACCACACCACTCTATTGCCCTATTGACATGTTCCTTGAGCACTTCTACACATGCATCCATAGCGCCTGTAGGCGAGGGGATGGGTGGCATATCTGGGAATAAGTGGTTCTTCATATCCGCGAAGATCCACGGACAGCCAAAAGTAGCTCTGCCGACCATGATAGCATCCACTCCGTATCGGTCAAAGCACTCTTTTGCCCTTTCGGGAGTTGTGACATCTCCATTCCCTATGATAGGGATACGCATTCGCGGGTTATTCTTGACTTGCCCTATGAGCGTCCAGTCCGCCTCTCCTCTATACATTTGCGCGCGTGTGCGCCCATGAATAGCCAATTCGGCTATACCACAATCCTGTAATGCCTCTGCAAGGTCCACAACAAAGGGAACTTGTCCCGCTGTGGGAACGAGATGGCTATCATCCCATCCGAGCCTGGTCTTGGCAGTAACCGGTGTATGCACGGCCTCGACAACAGCTTTTGCTATCGCAAGCATTTTGGGAACATCGCGTAGCAGTCCCGCTCCTGCCCCTTTGCCTGCTACTTTCTTCACCGGACAACCAAAATTGATATCAATAAAGTCGGGTTTGACTTGTTCCACTATGCGCGCCGCATCTGCCATGGCCTCTGGTTCACGGCCGTATATTTGTATAGCGACGGGTCGTTCTGCATCGTTAATAGTGAGTTTACGCATAGTAGAAGCCACATCGCGTACGAGCGCGTCAGCATTGACGAACTCAGTATAGACGCGGTCGGCGCCATAGCGTTTGCATAAATGACGGAAGGCCGGATCGGTGACATCCTCCATCGGCGCTAAATATAATTGGTGCTTTGCCAAAATTACGATTTTTTATTGAGTGTTGGATAGGAAATACGATGATGATTCATAGCCGTTATTCGCATTTTGAACACCCGGCGTATATCCTCTACATCCTTGAAAGAAAGCGGTGTTTCAGCAAACTGCCCATCAGCTATCTGGGCATCTATCATCTGGTCAACTACCTCTGCCACAGACTGTTCTGAGAAATCAGTCAGGCTACGCGAGCGTGCTTCGATAGCATCAGCCATCATAAGTATAGCCGCTTCCTTGGTGGTAGGTTTAGGTCCTGGATACTGGAATAGCGCGGCATCCACTTTCTCATCCGGATGCGCATTACAATAGGTATTATAGAAATACCGCACCAGCGAAGTGCCGTGATGGGTAGTGATAAAATTGATAATCACTTCTGGCAATCGATATCTGCGTGCTATTTTCTCCCCTTCTTCTACATGCGCAATAATTACTTTCGCTGCATCTCTCGGGTCCATAGCCAGCAAGGGGTTTTCCGCTCCCTGTTGATTCTCGGTATAGCAGAAGGGGTTTGTTATCTTGCCTATATCATGGTATAGTGCTCCTGTTCGCACAAGCAAGGCATTAGCTCCAATCGTTTTCGCCGCTTCTGTAGCCAGATTGCTGACCTGCATAGAGTGCTGGAATGTACCCGGTGCACACTCCGCCAACTTATGCAAGAGTTCAGAATTGATATCCGCCAACTCTACCAGCGTGATAGACGAGATGAAATGGAATACTTTTTCAAAAGCATAGATCAATCCATAGCAACCGATCGTCAGGAGTGCACAAATAAAGAAATGCAAGTACACCCACGGATCAATAGTGTACCATGCACCTGTTTGCGCAAAGATGATAGCCGTATAAGAAATGACTTGCGCAAGGAAAATCCATGCAGAGGTCTGCACGAGTTGTGCCCTTCGCGTCATATCATTGAGCGATGAGACCGCTACCATTCCCACCACTATCTGCACAAAGAAGAACTCTACCGGCGCCGGTACTACCACCGAGACGCATAGTATCGTAGCAAAATGCAAGAAGAGTGCTGTTCTTGAATCAAAGAAGACCCGCGTCAGAATAGGCACCCAAGCAAAAGGAATAAGATACACAGATATATCAAAGCGCAAGACCAAACATGCTAATCCTGCCACTATCAGCATGATAATATTGAAGAAAAGCACCATTGATATATTAGATAGGTAGTGTATTCTGAATACATAGAGGTAAATCACGAATAGACCTAAGAATAACGCCACCAATATCGCCTCTCCTAAGATAGAAAGCGCACGCTGCCTATTGCCAATCCGGTCATTCTCATATGCACGCGCTAAAGACTGTAAGATTTGGTATGTGCGGTCAGTGACTATCTCGCCATGATCGATGATGCGTTCCCCTTTTTGTACCATTCCTTGGGTAGGCGAGAGAGTGGTAAGCAGTTTCTCGCGCATAGATAGTGTGAGTGCAGTATCCAGTTTCAAGTTCTGCACACATTCATATCCAAAATGCTCATATGCCGATTTAGGTGTATAGAGGTCAGAAAGGAGGTATATGCGGGATATATTATTTTGTATAAGCGAAATACTATTATAGCCCTGCTCCGTCAGCCAATCCATATCCTGATGGGAGAGCACCAGCACTTGCTTTTGCACGCGCGGGATGTATCTATAATAAGGAGTGAATGTGGAGAGCAACTGCTTCTGCTCGTCTGCAATCTGGCGGTCTGTTTTATAGATAGGAAAATCAAAATCAGCCGTAAGCGCATTGTGCCCCCACGGTTTTCCTACCTCATAATGGTAGCGAAATGAGTTCGTATATCGCGGATACATGAGCACTATCAAAGCCGCTACTATCACAAACATTCCTATTCGGAAAATATACGATGGAATCGAAGGGAGTTTCATATTTATGATTTTAGATTTTAGATTGCAAATTTTAGATTTTATTTATTTCTTTTTTGCGCAAAAAAGCGTTGCATCAGTTCGCGGCACTCTTTCTCCAAGACAGCTGTTGTGACTTGTGCTTTCGGGTGCAGCGCCCTTGGTGCCCACAAGGTATATCCTCTTTTAGGATCGGCAGCTCCGAATACCACTCTTCTTATTTGTGCCCATCCAATTGCTCCTGCGCACATGACACAAGGTTCCACCGTCACATATAGTGTAGCTTCCGGCAAATATTTCCCACCGAGTGTTTGCGTTGCCGCTGTCAGTGCTTGCATTTCTGCATGAAGTCGGATCGTAGCC
>JAZNQB010000252.1:0-7943 GCA_045589995.1 Paludibacteraceae bacterium | reverse complement strand
AACCAAAGCAGTCTTTACAGAAGACGGATGGATGCGTACAGGAGACCTCGGTATCTTAGATAAAGAAGGAAATATCTATATTCACGGACGCACTAAGAATATGATTCTCGGTCCTTCAGGACAAAATATCTACCCACAGGAAATTGAAGATAAAATCAACTCGATGCCAGGTGTGGTAGAGTCTATCGTTGTAGATAGAGACCATAAACTCGTAGCACTCATCTTTCCTGAGAACCCAAGTGATAGTAATGTAGTAGCAATGATGGAGCAACACCGTATTACGCTCAATAAACAACTACCACAATACACCCAAATTGCAAGTGTAGAGGTTGTACCACAAGAGTTTGAGAAGACTCCAAAGAAATCTATCAAACGCCTCTTATATAGTTAAATAAAAGAACACATATATGACAAAACACTATTTACAATGCCTAACAGAAGTCATGCAGCGCCAATGGAACGACGCTGCATTGACTGATTATGGAGAGAACCACGAATATACCTTTGAGCAACTCGCCACTGAAATGCTTAAATTGCATATACTATTCGAGCGATTAGGCATCAAAAAAGGAGACAAGATTGCACTTGCCGGTCGTAACTGTGCTAACTGGGCAGTCGCTTACCTCGCTATCACAGCATACGAAGGAGTGGTAGTCAGTATCTTGCAAGATTTCACAGCAGAGAACATAGCATACCTATTGGACCACTCCGACTCTGATATGTTGTTCGTAGGACCTTATGTCTGGAAAGAACTCAAAGAACAAACATTACCAGAACGGCTCAAAGCAGTCATCTCACTTGAGGATTTCTCAACGATAAGCAGTAAAGACGGAATTAGCGTTCCTACTCAAGAGGAGCTTGAGAGTGAACTGAAAAAGCAATACCCCAACGGATTACAAGCAGATGATGTTAATTTTAATGCGGATTTAGAAGCACTTTCTATCATCAACTACACCAGCGGTTCAACAGGTAACCCTAAAGGCGTAATGCTCAATGGTCGCTCTATCAGTAATAATATTATTGAAGTAGCATTCAAAGTATTACCCGTAGAGCCCGGACAACGATTGGTATCTATGTTGCCGCTCGCACATATGTTTGGACAAGTGGCTGAACTACTCTATCCGCTATGCGCAGGAACACATGTCTATTTTCTCACCAAATCACCTACACCAAGCATATTGCTCAAAGCAATGAAGGAAGTGAAACCATACTTGGTGGTGACAGTACCTTTGGTAATTGAGAAAATATACAAGAAAAGTATTGACCCAACCATCAGCAAATGGGCTATTCGCACTTTCTGGCATATGCCTCTCATCGGTAATCTTATCAGGAACCGCGTGCGCTCAGCACTCACCAGCGCTTTCGGTGGACAACTGCGTTATTTTATCTGCGGCGGCGCTGCGATGAACCCAGTAGTGGAAAAATGCCTCATGGACATCCATTTCCCTCTCTCTATCGGATACGGAATGACGGAAACAGGTCCACTCATTGGCGGTAACCCTCCTAAATACTTCAAGAGACGCTCATGTGGTGTGCCTGTAGCCAATATGCAGGTCAAAATAGATAACCCAAGAGAGGACGGAATAGGTGAGATACTCGTCAAAGGCGCTAATGTGATGTTAGGGTACTATAAGAACGAAGAAGCAACCAAAGCAGCCTTTACCGAAGACGGATGGATGCGCACGGGAGACCTTGGATACTTGGATAAGAAACAAAACATATTCATCAAAGGACGCTCCAAAACAATGATTTTAGGTGCATCTGGACAGAATATATATCCAGAGGAAATCGAAGACCAACTCAATAACCAAGAAGCAGTTGGCGAGTCCTTGGTGATAGAACGCGAAGGAAAACTCATCGCACTTGTATTCCCAGATGAGACACTGACGAAAAAGATGACCTTTGAAGATATTGAGCGTATAATGAAAGCTAATCTGGAAAAACTCAATAATCTTATTCCATCTTATAGCAAAGTATCGAATATCGAAGTACAAGATAAGCCGTTTGAGAAAACTCCTAAAAAGTCCATCAAACGATTCCTATACAAGTGATTATTTCGGAGGCCCTATGCGGTCTCCGAAACTATTTATACACCATGCCTGAGTTTCTATTACATTATATTTGGGAGTACCGCCTATGGGCAGGTTATCCACAATTTACGACAGATGGTCAAGCCATCGAGATCCTTTATGTAGGTGAGCATAATCAACATGCAGGACCCGATTATAGTCATGCTCATATTCGCATTGGAGAGCGCGAATGGGTTGGGAATGTCGAAATTCACACATCTTCGAGCGATTGGTACCGCCACAAACATCACCTTGATAAAGCATACGATAACATTATTTTGCATGTTGTGCGCAAAGCAGACAAGGTGATTTATAATACCAAAGGCGAACTCATTCCGCAATGTGAATTAGCATACCCTAATGAGCAAGATTACCTCACCCAACTCTTCCAACAAGCCCAACAGATGGACAGCGCTTCCAATCGTATAGGTTGCGCACAACAGCTCATCAAAGACCCACACATACTCACAGAAGGATGGAGACGCACATTGCTCCGCAAACGGTTAGAATGTAAACGCGCGTCCATTGAGCGATTATTGGAAATAACAAACGGCAGTTGGGAACATGCACTATACATATCACTCGCACGGAACTTCGGTTTCCACACCAATAGTGTACCCTTTGAGCAATTAGCTATCAATACCCCACTCTCCTACCTCCAAAAACATCGTAATAGCTTATTCCAACTCACAGCCATACTATTAGGGCAAGCAGGTTTCTTAGAATCCGACACAGACAAGACGCTGACCGAATGGCGAAAGGAATACCATTTTTTCCGCTCTAAATTCAATCTCACACCATTAGACAGCAGCATATGGAAACATGCTCGCATGCGACCACAAAATAGCCCTAAAGTGCGTATTATGCAATTCGCCCAACTGCTCTATCAATCGGAGTTTCTACTTAGTAAGATATTAGACGCAAAAGACTTAAACGAACTCATTTCGCTTATTGAACTGCGCCCTATAGCGGATAATACCACCCCCACCTATCCATTAGGACAAAATAGCATTGATATATTGCTCATCAATACTCTCATTCCTTATAAATACGCATATGCGTTACGACGCCATAAGGAAAACGATGCACAACATGCCATTGAACTCATGGAACTCATAAAAGCGGAAGACAATACTATTATCCGCCAATGGCGCACATTAGGACAGCAAGTAAATACGGCAGCAGATAGCCAAGCGCTCATACACCTATACCAACACTACTGCCAACACCACGAATGTATCAATTGTGAAGTGGGTTACAAAGTATTCGAAGAAAAGCAATTAAAGTTGTTTTAATAAAAAAAATACACTTATATAGTTTTTTTGCTTGCATATTTGCAAAAAAAGCACTACCTTTGCAGCGTTAAATCAATTTACTAACTATTTTAATTATATTCTTATGAAAGATTTGAAAGGAACAAAGACCGAGAAAAACCTCATGGAGGCTTTTGCTGGCGAGTCAATGGCACGCAACAAGTACACCTATTTTGCTTCCAAAGCAAAAAAAGATGGATTTGTACAGATTGCTAAGATATTTGAAGAAACAGCTAACAACGAGAAAGAGCACGCTAAGATTTGGTTCAAATACCTCAACGGAGGTAGCCTTTCTGACACAGCCGCTAATCTTTTAGCCGCTGCAGAGGGCGAGAACCAAGAGTGGACAGATATGTATGCTCGCATGGCTGCCGAGGCACGCGAAGAGGGTTTCCTCGAAATCGCTGCCAAGTTTGAGATGGTAGGCGCTATTGAAAAACACCACGAAGAGCGTTATCGCAAGCTATTGAAGAATGTAGAAGACCAAGTTGTCTTCTCTAAAGAGGGTGACGCTATTTGGCAATGCTCTAACTGCGGTCATATCGTAGTGGGCAAGAAGGCTCCACTTGAGTGCCCAGTTTGCAATCACCCACAGAGCTATTTCGAATTATTAGCAAAAAACTATTAATTCATTAATAGAAATATACACATAAGGTCGGCTTTCGCCGGCCTTATTTATATCTGCATAGTTATATATTTTAGGCTGCAAAGGTAGTATTTTTTTGCATATATGCAATATTTTTAGTACTTTTGCACCCAAATTAGCATATAATATGAAAAAACACTTTGCATTAGTGACTGGTGCGTCCTCGGGGATGGGGCTCGAGTTCGCCAAGCAGTTAGCACAACGAGGATATAACTTACTCATTGTCAGCAATGAGGAAGCCATTCATCATGTTGCCAAAGAGATACAAGATACCTATCAATCCCCACACACTACTGACAGCCGTTCCGCAATTACAGTCCTCCCATTAGTGATGGACTTAGGGCGCCAAGAGTCCGCGCGCGAACTATATGAATATACGCGTGCGCACGAGATAGAGATAGAAGTATTAGTCAATAACGCGGGCGTCTATCACGACCGCGATATTTTAGACGATAGCGAGGCATTCACTTCGCTCATCCTTAACCTACACATGCACACTCCAGCTATGCTCTGTTACCTCTTTGGGCAGGACATGCGCGAGCGTCGTAAAGGATACATACTCAATGTATGCTCTGTGACCAATAAGATAGCCGTGCAGCGCCTCGGCACATATGGAAGCACCAAAGCATTTCTCAATAATTTTACGCGCTCACTGCATATCGAGCTAAAGCCCTATGGCGTGCATGTAACCAATGTAAGTCCGGGCGCAGTGGATACAGGCTTGTATAACATTCATCCTGCCCTCACCCAAATAGGCAAATGCTTGGGTATCATCGCTACACCGCGCATGCTCGTCAGACGCGGCCTGCGCGCACTATTCTTAGGATGTAGCAAAGTGACAATACCAACTATCTTCTGGCTGTTATTAACAACCATCATCCTTTTTATCCCTACCTGCCTACTCCGCCTCATTAGGCGTTTGAGGTTGTTCTAAGCGCAAAGAACGAATTATGTTCATTCATATCGATTGTAATAATTTCTTTGTTAGTTGCGAATTGGTTTCCCGACCCGATTTGCAAGGCACGCCTGTTGTGGTAGCCAATGACAACGAGGCGGGCGGCGGTATTATTCTTGCGCTCAACAAAGAAGCAAAAGCAATCGGATTGAAGCGTGGTAACCCACTCTTTCAAGTACGAGAAATCATTGATAAGCAGCATGTTACGATTATCAATGTTCACCACTCTCTATATCATCAGATTTCCAACCAAATTATGGAAGTCGTTCATCGAAGTGAGATGGTTTTGGACTTTGTACAGTATAGTGTGGATGAGTTTTTTGGTACCATGCCTGACGATGATCCAGAGCGTCTGCGTGCTTATTTGCAGCAAGTGAAAGACCTCATCATGCGCGAGACATCTATTCCTGTCAGTTGCGGTGCAGGTCACTCCTATACTTTAGCCAAGACAGCTACCCATTTTGCCAAACGCTATAGCGGTTACGATGGTATTTGTATCATGCCCATGGATAAACGGCAAAAAGCCTTAGAACTGCTTGCTGCCAATGATGTATGGGGATTAGGTAGGCGCAGCAAACCGCTTTTGGAGCAGTTACATATCTCCACTGCGTGGCAGTTCGCGCAGCAAAGCAAAGAGACCATCCAACGCCTCTTTGGTGTACGAGGAGTGCGCACTTGGATGGAACTCAATGGTACTCCTGCTATCGTCTTGGAAGGACATGAAAAGCAGAAAAGTATCATGCACAGCCGTACTTTTGCGCATATGCTATCCGAACGAGTGGACTTAGAACGGGAGATAAGCAATTTCGTTATGTCTGCTGCCACCAAACTGCGGGCACAAAAACAGTTGTGTCAATCGGTACATATTTTTCTCGCTACCAATAGGCATCGCGAGGACCTTCCGCAGTACAAGAACGACACCACAATACGCCTCACACACCCGACAGACGATACATCCCTATTAATACGCACAGCCATTAAAGCACTGAAAGAGACCTACAAAAAGGGGTATCAGTACAAGCAAGCAGGAGTCATCTTGGAGCAATTAGTCAATAACGATTCCATTCAGATGGACCTATTCACCGCCGATGACTTAACTAAGAAGAAACGCCTCATGGCTGCTATTGATGATATTAATCGTAAGTTCGGTGCTAACCAGATTCATTTTGCCATCCAAGGGCGGAGAGACACCACAGGCGATGGAACCATGGAACGAGGAGATGACGAGCCGGCTGGATTTATGAGAGCACACAAAATCAAATGAAGCCCACTATTGCATACATACAAGAGCGATTTAATCAGTATAACGACCGCTATTTTGGTGGTCAATTACCGCCTATTCCTATCCGCCTGAGCCATGCCAAAGGTTTCTTGGGTAAACTGACCTACACGCGCAAACCTACCTCCTCCCTATCCCATTGGCTTTTCGGGACCAACAAAACGAAGTACCAAAACGCCAACTTCACCCTTCGTATCAATGTGCGAATTGACCTGCCCGAAGAAGTGATTGAAGACACTATTTTGCACGAGATGATTCACTATTATATCGCTGTTAATCAGTGGAAAGACACGAGCGCGCATGCTCAACTCTTCCGCCAAGGGATGGCGCGTATCAACCACGCAGGCAATCGGCATATTTCGATTACGCATCGCCTAACTGAACAAGAAAAATTACAATCTGTCGTTCACAAAGAGCGCTATTTCGCGCTCATCTCTTTCGCAGACGGCAAAGTGGGCATTAAGGTCGTTCCGAAAGCACATATCGCGCGATGGAATAAGTTGGCTTTATATCGTTTTACTGCGCGCTTTATGCCCGCAGAGAATGTCATTCAATCTATAGAGTGGTATAAGAGTTCCGACCCATTCTTCGGGCGTTTCCCGTCCTCTACCGCCTTGCGTATCAGTATTATCAAAGCCCCACATTCTCTCCCTCTCCACAATGCGCAAAGGATAGATTAATCCTCCCCAAAAATAAAGAATTCATTCTTTAAAGACGATATTTTTCGTTATTTACTTGCGTAATTGATTATTTTGTTATACTTCGAGGGCACCGACACGGCTTTGCCGTCCCACCTCGAAGGTCCAGTCGCAGTATCCTGCAACCGGCAATCTTGTTAGCAAAATCATGTATATAAGTAAACTTACCACATTTTTTTTGCTAAAAATCTTGCACAATTGATTATTTTGTTGTACCTTTGCAGCCGCAAAGGTTTAACTACTTTACTTGTACGATATGGAAACAATACAATTAGATGGAGAAATACTGCGCAATTTGGGTATCATTGCTGAGGATAAAAACACACTCAGTAAGGTAGCTAAGTATTTGCGCCGTATGGCCAAGAAAATATCTGGCGATTCCACACTCATGAGCAAAGATGAGTTCTTCGCTCGCATAGAAGAAGCAGAGCGCGAAATTGCAGAAGGAAAAGGAACCTCATTTGATAATAAAGCCGAGATGAACGCTTGGCTTAACACATTGTAAAGAGGTACTAACCGCCTATGGACATTACGATGATAAGTAACAAATAACCTATCGCCTTCGCTGGTGGCATAAAACCAGTGCGTCGCTTGCCGACGAAAACAGCAAGGACATATTATTTAAAGGCGTTTATTGTAATAATCGTTCGATTTTTTCGGGCGAGATAAAAAACGTTGTTTGCGACTCCTTGAAACTTCGCAACTTTCATAGAATAAAGTCCAAACAACCACAATGAATGTCCATGTGGGTATGTTATACATGCCACGCCCTGCTTTTTGGTGGGGTGGGTTTAGCATATCGGGCGTGGATTTCGGTTGTTTTTTCTACTTTATTCGGGCATTGCGAAGGCCTCAAGGAGCGTGAAGAGCAGACGAACTTCACGCTTTTTGTGTATGTCCCAAAAAAACTCGAATTATAGAAATCTAGGATAGCGAAGCGGTCTGAGATACTAATTAACTATATATCGGAGAATGCCGAAAGC
>JAZNQB010000251.1:0-12149 GCA_045589995.1 Paludibacteraceae bacterium | reverse complement strand
TACACAAAGAAGAACTTAAAGAAAATAAAACTCGCTAAGCCAAGTACAATCACTACCGAACTAATCCATGTGACATTTTTCATTACTGTATTCATATGTGTTTCGTTTTAATGCAAATTCGCTGCAAATTTACTGCTTTTTTTACATATATGCAAATTTTAATCGCTTTTTTTTATAAAAAATAGAATTTTATTCTATAACCCCCAATTTCCACCACTCTACAACTAACAGTCATTTGCATATTCGCAAAAAATATATTACCTTTGCCCTCACTTGATACACTCACTACTAACTACTCACTACTAACTACTCACCATGCAAAACGAGCAATACCTACGCCTGCTCGGCGAGAAATTTCCTAATGCGCAGAGTGTTATCACTGAACTCATCAACCTGCGCGCTATCCTATCATTACCAAAAGGAACAGAACATTTTGTCAGCGACCTACATGGAGAATCGATGGCATTCATACATATGATTAAAAATGCATCTGGTGTCATACGCAAGAAAGTGGATGAAATATATGGAGACACAATGCCAGAGGAAGAAAAGCGCGCACTTTGTGCACTCATTTATTATCCTGACGAACGCATCAAACTTATCAAACGAACCTTGAACAAAGGAAAGACTTTGGAGGGAGAACCACAAAAATGCGCTATGGACGAATGGTATCGCAAACGATTACACCAAGTAGTGGATGTCGCACGAGCAGTCACCATCAAGTACAGTCGTAGCAAAGTGCACAAACTGCTACCTAACGATTATGCATATGTCATCAAAGAGTTGTTACACGAGTCAAGTCTGGAGCAGAAAGATAGGCAGAATTACTACAATGCCATTATTGACGCCATCATAAAAACAGGATGTGCCGAAGCGCTACTCATATCCATCTCTTATTTCATACATAGTATGACTATTGATGTGCTACACATTGTGGGAGACATCTTCGATAGAGGGCCAAGACCGGCAAAAATAATGGATGTGCTCGCTACCGTGCGCGACTACGATATACAATGGGGTAACCACGATATTGAATGGATGGGGGCTATGGCTGGTAATTTAGCGCTCATGGCTACAGTCCTACGCGTGAGCATACGATACGCAAATATAGAAACACTTGAAGAGGAATACGGTATCAACCTACTACCACTCGCTAACTTCGCCATGGAGACATATGGAAACGACCCATGTACCATATGGCAGACCAAAGATTTTGAGAATAACCCACGACTCACTCGCTCCGCACAACTCATGGCTAAAATGCACAAAGCCATCTCTATCATCCAATTCAAACTCGAAGGACAAACTGTCCTCAGACATCCTGAATGGAACATGAGTCATAGAGCACTCCTTGACAAGATTGATTTTAACAAAGGCACAATTACATTACAAAACAAAAACTATTCTCTCTTAGACACAAACCTCCCTACTCTCAATTCAAACGACCCGTATGCCCTAAGCCAAGACGAACAAGACCTTATGAACCAATTATCACGCACTTTCCGAAAATCAGAGAAAATGCAGCGCCATCTTAAGATGTTATACGAACATGGTTCACTATATCTCGTACGCAATGGATTTCTACTATACCACGCAGCTATACCTCTCAACGCAGATGGCTCTTTTACAGAAGCAGATGTATGCGGACAGCGTGTGAGCGGCAAAGACTTGATGGACCGCACAGATGCTGTCATACGCCGGGCATATTATGGAGAAGGGAAAGAGAAAGAAGAAGCGCTTGATTATATGCTCTACCTCTGGCAAGGAGAACACTCGCCCTTGTATAACAAAGACAGAATGACCACTTTCGAACGCTATTTCATTGCAGATAAGCAAGCGCACGAAGAGAAGAAAGGCGCTTATTTCACTCTTTCTGACAAAGAATACATTTGCGAAAATATTCTTAAAGAATTCAACCTCAACCCTGCGACGGGACGCATCATCAACGGACACGTCCCTGTTCGCACTATAAAAGGAGAAACACCCATACGAGCCAACGGAAAGCGATTCGTTATTGACGGCGGATTCTCAAAACCCTATCAAGAGAAAACAGGTATTGCCGGATACACACTCATCTACAATAGTCATGGTATACAACTCGTAGAGCATGAATCTTTTGAAAGCCGCGAGCAAGCTATCTTATCGGGAAGCGATATTCATAGCCGTACATTACTACAAGATTTCTCAGGCCGACGAATACGCGTGAGAGACACAGACAGAGGAAAGAAACTGCTACAACAAATACAATACCTCGAGCAACTCCTACACGCCTATCGCACAGGTCTCATCCGAGAAAGATAATCACATATCTTCTCAAACGAATCCACATACTACTAACTGCTATTTACGAGACCATCACGGGACCATCTCCTAAGAACAAGCAAAGACACCCCCAAAAACATCCTCAAAAAGAGTCAAAAAAATAGCGAGCTGTTTTACGAGGTTTGTACGAGGTTTTAACGAGGTTTTAATCCACTTGTTTTTTGACACTCTTCAAGAACACGAATAACGAACGAAGATGACCTCCGTAATCACCAAAATCATATACCACATTAGGAAGCGCACCTATCGCACGCTGCAGATGAAGAGCATTATAATAAGTTACCACATCATCTTTCTCCGAATGGAATATATATGTAGGAGAACTTGGACGCCAAGTAATCACAATACTATCACGACCTATCTCACTGGCATCTATCGGATAATGCACCATGCTCGAACGAAGTAAACCATCATACATCTGCTTGGTAACAGGATGCATCTTATCCATCCCTTCTTTCGTCATCCAATGACGCAGACGGTGTTGCGGCATACGGAAATAAAGAGATGCTATGCCGTAGTTTTTATTGACTACATACCGAGCATACTTCTTTTTCATCGCTGGTGTGAAAAATGCCTCAGCGTCTATATCCAGTCCATACGCAGCCTTCGTTCCTACCACTAAATAAGGTATCACTATTGGCAATCCTACTCTATTGCGCTTCACGGCATCGTCAAAGGTTGCAGCCACATCGTGCGGTCCACTCCCTGCAAAGCATTTGATAACAGGTATCTGCGACGCGTATTGCTCTTCCAATAGACGCAATGTCCATAGCGCAGCACTACCGCCTTGCGAATAGCCTACTATATAAATACCATCCGAATAAGGTGGCACCTGCATACTATCCAATAAAGCACGAGTAGCAAGTAACATATCCACGGCATTGCGTGCAGTGAGCGAGCCATGCAGATACGGATGAATACGCTCGCGCGTGATACCATATCCTATATAATCGGGCATCACAAGCACATAATCATCAATAAAAACTTGCGCCTCAGGCATAATAGTATTCGACGGTGCTTCCGCATCCGAACTGATAGTATAATGGAGAAGCAGGATAATGCCCTTTATGGAATCCGTTTCGGGTATCGTCACCTTGCCCGACAAAAGTAATGAGTCACCATACTGGTCCACAGACGGATAATGTACCACGCGCTCTAACGCGGAGAGCGAATAGCACATTACCAACGCACATATCAGTGCGACACATCGTATGGAATTGTTCCGCATAGTGTTGTTTACACCAATGACTCTATCAGTTCTTGCTCTATACCCGGCAGCAAGTCTATCGGGGCCAACTCAATCATCGTCTTCGCGCCATATTGTCCGCGCTGCTGCATACGATAAGCAGCACGAGCACTACTAACCATCACCTGAGCCGTCAAAGCAGGATTATTGATAGTCATATTAAACTCAAATCGCTGGTTATGCGTTGCACCCGACGCACCTGAGCGAACTAAGTTCACACCATGCGCCACATTATTGAGTGCGTCCACATTAGGCACAGCAATGACATGCGTCTCATCGTGAGCAAAATAATCATCTGCCAAGATAGCTGCCTCTACGGCCTTGAAATCCGCTCCTTGCTCCAATTCGACATACACCATACGGCGATGCACACCCGTGCCCAAAGGAATAGTCATACTCAATGCGTCTTTCACACCATTAACAGCCTTAGCCGCTACCGAATGACCCATAGAGCGGCCTGGACCGAAATTAGTGTAGGTTATTCCCTTTGGTGCCAGAGCAAGCAGTAACGCGCGTACCATACTGTCGCTACCAGGGTCCCAACCCGCAGAGATAACACTCACGGACTTATTCGCCACACAAAGCGGCATGAGAGTAGTACGCAGGGCGTATATCTGATTATGAATATCAAAACTATCCACCGTGCATATACCGCGTTGCGCAAAGAAGGAAGCGAATTGCTCCACCGCGCGTGTCGGAGTGCATAAAAGCACTACATCAGCATCTATCGCTTCTAAATTATCACGATGGTGATACACACCCACCAATTCCATATCTGGCGCAGACAATACGGCTTGCTCGGCGTACTTACCGATATTACCATAACCTAAAATTGCTACTTTAATCATATCATTCGAGTATTAGTACTTATGTTTTTTAAAATTACCTTTCTCTGGGGTCCCCGACAAATTTTATTTTTTTGGGGAGAGCGTAGAGTAAGGCGGAGTGTTTAAGGAGCTGCGGAGCTGCAACTCACACAAGCCTTCACTTAAGCGAGCGCAAAGGTAGTGTTTTTTTTTTATTTGTGCAAAATTTTCACAAAAATGCTTCTTTTTTTTGGCAGAATTAAAAAAAAATAGTACCTTTGCACTCGATTTCAGGAAAGTTGTCTGAGTGGTCGAAAGAGCCGCACTCGAAATGCGGTGTACACATTGCGTTGTACCGGGGGTTCGAATCCCTCACTTTCCGCAGGTAAATGAAAAGGATGTCCATTGACGGGCATCCTTCTTCATTTATATGGATTGTGAGGGCCTTCTCAACCACCGATTGGGAGTTCTTATCTCGGCTAAAGCCTCGAACGATTATTGCCTATGGCTATTTTCGAATCCCTTGAACAAGGTGCCCTCGAATCCCTTAGATACTTATTTTGCCAAGTAACTGAGCAATAATACTGCGAGTATGACTAAGATTATTGTCAAAACATTTGTTTTCTCCAATGGGTCTGACTTAATCAATGACGGCTGTTTTGCTATGCCATTCTTGCGTGCATAGAAATAATTGATACTATCTTTAACCTTGTTAATGGGGAATGCAGACAAGTCTATTTGATATATTGAATTTTCAATCTCTTTCTCAGTTATATCGGTATCCGCTAATTCCGCAAAATCTACCATATCATCAGGAATTTTAGTCCCTTTTTTAAAGAATGTGATTAAATATCCATCCATTTGTGCCCGCTTGATTTGCTCCAATGAGATATCTATCTTCCTAAAATCCATTTTGAGATTCAGCCGTTCGGTATTTGCAACATATCCACGAATCCCTTTTTCATCTATGACCAAGTAACTTCGTAATAGCTTACAACTATTTACAAATGCAAGGATAAATAATACAGAAATGCCACAAAAAAATATCAAAATAACAAGCAATATTCCGATTGGGGGCGTGCTAATAAATGTTTTGTATAATATTATACCAAACATCGAAATAATGGCAAGGCAGATTATTGGTATAAAATAGTTTTTGGGTTGCTTGACCGCTTCAAACCGCACTCCTTCTGCGTCAAATGTACCCTGGTCATAGTTAGAATAAATCGCTTTACGCCCTTGTTTGTGTTTTTTATTACGAGTTAGTAACAGAGGAATAATAGTCGGCAAAGCCATAATTGCCACTACGATGATGATACATATTAGGATACCCAATAACATATTCCCTCCGGTAAACTTCCTTATCCATCTTCCCAATTTGCCGGGCTCGCCTCTGTGTTGTTTTGCGGACTGCTGAGCATGTGTTTTTTCAAAGTCTTTTGTTCGGATAACTATTACACCATAGGCAGCGCGTTCTCCATACAAGTCTATTGCTTCTTCATCATTTAAAATAGTGACTGAGGCTATTTCGGAACTTTCGGGAACATCGGATGGCTGTACACCGATTTTACCATCTACAATATACAATGGCATATGTACAAAACCGACTGTGTCCGTCCTGTTATTCCCTGTTGCCGCGACTACCAGCGGAAGTAATAGTAATATTAGGAGAATATGTATTTTACGCATATAATAGCGATTAAATTAGCGTTTTTTTATCACTATTCATTTCATTCTGTTAAAAATGCAATCGGCACGCTGTACTTTACTCGTACTATTTCTCCTTTTAAGTGTCCTGGTTTCCATTTGGGCATGGACTTTATTAACCGGATACCTTCCTGATCCAGCCACTTATTGCCAGATGATTTAGCAATCACAACATTTGAGATACTGCCATCTTGTTCCACAACAAATGTAATTATTACATCTCCTTGGGCGCCATTAGCCTTATTGGGATAGCGAATGTTGTTGGCAAGGTAATCAAATAATGCTTGTTGACCGCCAGGAAATTCGGGCATTTGATTTACAATAGCATGAATGGTCGTATCCGTACTGATAACCAAAGAATCATTAGTCGGGACTTGGGCTGCAATCTTGAAAGTCACAGGAATCGTATATTTTACCCGTACTATTTCTCCTGCAGACCTTCCGGGAATCCACTTCGGCATTGAAGCAATAACATTGACTGCTTCTTCATCCAATTCATTATTTCCGGAGGATTTAAGAATTTTAATATCAGATAAAGAACCACTTTTGTTGACTACAAATTGGCAAATTGTCCGCCCTTGAATACCATTTATGCGAGCAGATTCCGGATATACTACATTGTGTGCTATATATTGAAACATCGCTTTTTGCCCTCCCGGGAATTCAGGCAATTGTTCTGAAGATAAATATATGGTGTCATTCTCTGCCTCGGGAGACTCTATTTCATCTTCCGAGTAGTATTCTATCTTACGGCTCGTAATGGTAGTAAACCATCCCATAGGAGTATTCGTATTTGTCATTCCCTTTAGGTGAAGCCAATTACCATGTTTGTCGTAATTTGATAAAAACATGCGCATATTACTACCTTCAACCTTCACTAATTGGCCTTTTTTATTTACAGTATATTTTCTCTCAAAGGATTTGCCATCCTTTTCATTTACACAATGCATTACGTAATTTCCATCAGGGGAATAATGAACATTATACAGGTTTTTACTTCTCCAATCTTTATATGAATCAATACGCCCTATAGAATCGTATTCATATGTGTATCTCAAAACTAATGAATCATTCTTGCGGTTCATATTTTCATATGTTTTGACAACTCGTTCGAGCGAATCGTACACAATAGAATCTTTTGCAAAGAATTTACCATTCATGTAGCATATATCAGAGATTTTATGCCCCGCCGAATCAAATGTAATATTACGGTAATGCCCCTCAACTATTCCTTTCGCATCGAAATTATATTCTTTGCATTTATTATTGGCATATCTGCAAAAATAGCCATCCGCTAATTCTTCTCCGTGAAAATGTTCTCTTCTTACAATACGCCCTTTAGTATCATAATGAGTAAAAATAACTACCCTGTTAAGAACAGGCCCTCCGTATGTACTTATTTGTGCTCCCGGGCTTGCTGATTCTAATATTATCATAACCAGCTTAACGGGGCCTTTTACATCCTCGTTATTAACTTCAATCTGTGCAAATGCGCGTGTTGCCCAAGCAAAAACAAAAGCAATGATGATAAATATTTTTTTTATATACATATAATTTAATTATTCGTTAAAATGAGCGTTCCTTATTTCAACCCGAGGCTGTAGGAAACGCCTATTGCAGAAATAAGTCACGCCCACATTAACACGCGAGCGTTCACCGACTTATTCAACTGCAAAAACCAAAACTTCCTACATTCCGGGTTGCCGAATAATTGCAAACGCTTTTAATCAAAATGGTCGCGCACGCTTGCGCGACCTCCGGTTTTACGTCATGGAGAAGGACGGTTAAGTTGTCTTTGCAACTTGGCTGCAAAATTACTGTTTTTTTTTGATATATGCAAATAATTTTCCAGTTTTTAATCTTAATTTGGAAAATTGTTGGAAAAACTATATATCATTTTTTTGGAAAAAAGTTGCCCAAAAATTTGCATATATCAATATTTTTAGTACCTTTGCATAGTCTTTCCTAAAGTGAAAAAATCGTGTAAACATCGGGTAAAACCCGTGTGAACGAAAGTGAAAATTTGAAATATTAACCCGCTGTTCAGGAGCAGAAAACAGCACCAAAAAGGCTTATAGGAGAACAGGGGGTTCGAATCCCTCACTTTCCGCAAGCGTCAAGTTCGGAAAACTTTTTGTGGATATAGTGCCTTTGAGAATTTATTATCATAAAGGTACTATAGAACACAAAATAAAAGGTGCCTGTTGCGTCCTTTTAAGTGTATTTTGTGCAATAGAACGAATTTGTAGGTTTGCTTGGATGCCGCCGGTAGGCGTTAGGGATTACATAGAAATCCCCCACTAAGCGCATTACCCTTTGGTTATTTTAAAACCTAATTTGATAATCAGTTTAAGTGTACTTATTGCAGTATCACGATCATATGCTTTTTCTACATCAGGCAGTTCATTATAAGGAATCAAACATGGATGATGTTTGAGAATATCATTACGCTCGGAACCATAAGTCCAACCTTGTTCCATACGCGACTGCGCCCAAACTTCATGCACATTTTCTGCCATAGCTTCCACAAGGTCACTCAAATCATCAGATAATTGAATACCATCCAATTTCTCAGGTTTAGGGATGTAAGTTGTTTTCATTTTTCACTTATATTTTTAGTTTAAAGATTCAGATGCTTATCCACCTTCAAAATCCTACCTTTCTTAAAAGTGGGTATTGCAATGAAATCATGACACAATTACTTTCTTTTCAGTATCTCCCATATCTTCATCCTATAGCCATCTACATGCGCTAATATAAATGGTATTCCATTATTAAGCATTACATCATAATCCTTGGCTCCATTATCAACTTTATCCATATGATTGAAATCGCAAATGCAATAGTGTACTTTATGTGCAGGAGATTTTAGATTTTTTTTGTATTTACTAAGCTGTTCTTCTGTTAATTTTCCTTTTATATTCTGCACTTTCTCATCTATTTCTTTGTCTGCAGGAATAAAGCCCAATAGCAACTGCTGTACATTCCAACGATTGTGCTCACACTCGGCTAATCCAGGGGCATTCTCCAATGCCTTTTCAATGCGCATGTACCAATCAGGTTGATTGAACATTTCATTTTCATAACCACCGCGAGCAATCTCATCAGACTCATATGGCATAATACTACGAATCTTTTGATAGATAAGGTCAGAAAAATATTTATTAGACCATTTTAGTTCCACAGTAAGTTCGTTCCACTTAGTCCTTAAATCCTTATACGCCTCCTTAATTCCCATATCCAAATCGGCTATGCTGGCAGTATTTCTTCGCAGGTAATACAATCTATTCACTATCAATGCTTTGAGGTAATATGTACGACTATCAATATACTCACCATATACCATACCAAATGGTTTAAGTTTACGATAATGGTTATCCGCTTTCTCATGTGTTAGATTTGTAACAATATCCGAAGCTTCGCGCTGATACACCCATATCTCTTGTACATTTTTATACACCTCATTAGGCATATATAATGCTGCTGCAACCGCTTGGTGAGTTTGTGGTAAACAGATAGCAATGGTAACTTTGGATGTTTCATCTGCAGTGGCTTGGCGCAGATATTCGCGCACACCTTCCGACTCCAACTCTCCCTTCACAAACTCAATCTCTACATCCAAGAAATTTTTACCCTTTTCGCTTAGATGTCCCCATTTATAGTCTGTTCCTACCATCGGATCGATCCATGGATATCCTTTCTCTTTATCGTCATTATTCATATCCACATATCGATGTCTTGCCAATTCAAATAAAGTTGCATAACGACCTTTGAAGAACTGCATCTCTTGGTATGCATTGGCATCGATAAAGGTAATACGGCTTTTAAGAGAATGATCTCTTACATAGTTCGGATAATGCGCTTGAAATAATGCTTGTGTTCCCATTGCCACACCCATCTTCGACATTCCCACCACTATAAAATGCACACGCTTGTCGTCATCATATTTTATTCCCTTGTAGTCATCCAATGGAGTATAATAAATGGTATTCTTCTCCCTTTCCGTTGCATCACTAATTTCTTTATCATTCTCGTCTATAAGAGCCAGAGCCTTGTTATCAACCATTACGCGGCGAGCCCATGACTCGTAGCGATTGAACGGAATAAAATGTACTGATCTTTTCACTTCCTCTGTCACATCTGAAAACTGAAAGACAGAGTATGTTGTTTGATATTCAAAAAGAACTTTACACACTTTCAAATCATCTTTACGATCACCCAACACCTTCGCTATCATATTCACGCACCGCATATTCATGGTATCGTGGAATGTTTCACTTTCGTAGAAGGTAGTATTCTCGCCTAATACATATATCTCTGATGCTTCTGCTAAATGCAATGTTTTAAGCCCTTCGTAGGAGTTGCGCAAATCGCTATAGATGATAACACGATTATACTCATCTTTGGTAAGATAAGATTGCAGCGTTTTTCGTACTTCACCAATTTCGCTGCAAGTCTGTAGAACTACATATTGGTTAGTCCGCTCATGTGCATAATTGAGTGATTGTCTTTGACCTTCTGATTTTAATAGATTTTTAATCACAGATGGCGCCACCTCATTGGCTCCTATAACCACAGCAAATTCGTTTTTTATTACATTTTTTAAAAAACTTGGCTTGTATCGTAGCCACCATTTTTTATACCATTTTAAATTGGCACTATCATCCCATTGGGAAACAAATGGTCTCGTTAGGTCCTTAATGCTGTATCGTATTTGACCATTTTGAGATTTTTCTATACGTCGATTACTCCATCCTACAATTGCTGCTAACACCATACCTTCAAATACCACTACCTGAAAAAGCATGATAAACATGAATGTTAGTATATTTAAAGAACCATCTTTCGCTTCTTTCATTTTCAAGCAATACTGAAGCGCATAGAAGAAAGGACGATCTGCTATATTTTCTGATGTAGAGTTTTGAGCACCTTCATGTAAATGCATAGCAATTAACCCTGCGATAAACAAAGTACACGAAATCATGACCAAGCCAACCAGTATAAAATACTTTCTATCAAAACTGACAAGTACTTTATCTCTAGATATGGGATGATTAAAAAACCATATGCTAAAACACACTAAAAAAGACAGACCAAGCAATCCTGCCAAATAGGTTATCCAATCCATAAATGATTATACGAATATATATTGGTATATATTAAATTATTCGAGTCTCGTAATAGGTATTTTTCGGAATGTGATGGAGCCATCACCAACATGGTCGTGTGAAGAGATGCCTCGAAAAACGATATTAAGCATTGTAAATTCTGTAGCAAACTCGCTAATATCTTTCAGTTCTATACGCATTTTTACAGATACTTCTTCTGGCAGAGTATGATAAGCGTGACCATCTTTACCTCCAAATGTTATTTTATACATGTTTTTTTCGTAGAAATACACATTCCCTTCATCATCATACGCTACAGTTTCGGGATACTTCACATTTCCATTATAAGGCAATACGAATATATCGTTAATACATTTTCCTGTATAATTGGTGAACACCAAATCTATATACCCTTGGTTACCACTAACTACGCATCTTTTTATCTTAACATCCAAATCAATTGGCGTATATTGACGACTTACTTGAATTTGTGCATTGATTACTATGCTCACCGCAAAGAGCATCCATGTCATAAAAAAGAGTTTCTTCATAACTATCTCATTTTATAAATTTTACATATTTAGCAATATTCGTCTTGCTTCGGCATTACCGGCTTCTGCTGCTTTTTTATACCATTGTTCTGCTATAGTACGATTTTTGGCAACTCCTCTTCCCCCGTGATACATTTTTGCCACTTCAATATATGCCGGTACATATCCTTTATCTGCAGCTGCTTTCATATAGTAAAAAGCTGAAGACGAATTTTTCTCTACCGTTCCATTGCCATTCATATAGGCTTGTGCTACCTTGTAACAAGAAATAGCATCTCCCGCATCTGCTTTTGCTTTTGTTTCAGCAAAAATATTCATAGTTTTTGCACTCGTCTGTTTGGGTGTTTCAGCAATGCTTGGAGCAGATACAGACATAGGAACTGAGACAGAAGATTCTGTTGATGAAGTA
>JAZNQB010000250.1:0-3177 GCA_045589995.1 Paludibacteraceae bacterium | reverse complement strand
CTTGATATATGTACTAACGCGTCGAAGCATTATTGAATAGTATGGATGTCAATTAGTTTATTTACAATAGCATAGATAGTCAAACCTGCTGTAGAGTGGATATTTAGTTTGCGGGTGATGTTTTTTCTATGCGAAATAACGGTGTGAGTAGATATGCATAGTACATCTGCTATCTCTTTGTTACTCAATCCTTTGACCACTTGAATTAATACATCTCTTTCCCTGTCACTGAGCGCTTCAGTCTCTACTTGTTTGGTCTCTTGCTTTGTATTGCTTTGCTGTGTGGTAATGGTTGGTCGTAAGATATCATCTTCAATAGCACAATGGTCTGCGAAATCTTGCTCGGTATGCCATAAATCACTCATCACATTAATCAAAGGATAACTAATGCGTAGATTATTTGTGTCGGCAGGATAGTACTTGATAATCAGATTTTTAATCTCCGTCAGTTTGTCTGTTATGCGTTGGTCATCATGCTCATGCTCTTCGTAGCAACCTGCATTCTCGTGCTCGATATGTGTGCGTATCTCTTGCACAAACTCATCATAACACCTTAAAATCAACATAGGTATTTGACTCGAAGGATTGGCAGGATTGACTGCTTCAATCAGCGCACTACGAAGACGAGGAAGACGAAATTCTAAAAAATACACATGCGCATTATTCAAATACATTTGCAGCGTGTCTATATTGATGTCAGCAAAGTTTGCCTTCTGGCGAAAGACCTTATGATTGACTACAGCAAGGAAGGTAGGAGTGTGTACACCATGTGCAGAGCAAACTTGATCGATTGTTTGCTCTCCCACACCAATACTCAATCCAAATCTACTGATGATTTGAATAGCCTCCTCTTCGTGCGACATTAAATCGCACATCTTGTCATCCTGCCTATACATGTATTATCCGTTTAATCCTCTGTATTTAACGCGGTGTGGCTCTGCATCCTCTCCTAAGCGCATTCTCTTATTGGCCTCGTAATCGGAATAACTGCCTTCAAACCAAAATACTTTACCATCTCCTTCGTATGCAAGGATATGAGTGCATATACGATCCAAGAACCATCTATCGTGACTGATCACCACAGCACATCCTGCAAAATTTTCCAATCCTTCCTCCAATGCACGAAGTGTGTTTACATCGATATCATTGGTAGGCTCATCCAATAGAAGTACATTCGCTTCCGATTTGAGTGTTAACGCCAGATGAAGTCTATTGCGCTCACCACCTGATAAAACACCACATTTCTTCTCTTGATCGCTACCGGTGAAATTAAATCTGCTTAAATACGCGCGCGCATTGATTTCCTTTCCGCCTACGCGAATAAACTCAGTACCGTCACTAATAGTTTCAAATACAGTCTTATTAGGGTCAATATTGGCATGTTGCTGATCTACATAACCAATCTTAACTGTCTCTCCTACAGCAAAAGTACCTTTGTCTGCTTGCTCGCTACCGATAATCATTCTAAAGAGTGTGGTTTTTCCTGCCCCATTAGGACCTATGATACCTACAATACCATTAGGAGGAAGCATAAAGTTCATGTCTTCGAATAATAATCTATCTCCAAAGGACTTGGCAACTCCTTCTGCGTTAATCACTTTGTTTCCTAAACGAGGACCATTAGGGATGAAGATTTCCAAGCGTTCTTCTCGTTCTTTCTGCTCTTCATTGAGCATACGATCATAGGCCTCCAAACGCGCTTTCGACTTGGCTTGTCGTGCTTTCGGCGCCATGCGAATCCATTCCAACTCGCGCTCAAGAGTCTTACGGCGTTTGCTCGCTTGTTTCTCTTCTTGAGCCATGCGATTGGTCTTTTGGTCCAACCAACTCGAGTAATTTCCCTTCCATGGAATGCCTTCCCCTCTATCTAACTCTAAAATCCATCCTGCTACATTATCCAAGAAATAACGGTCGTGAGTAATGCAGATCACAGTACCAGCATATTGCTGTAAATGCTGCTCCAACCAGTCAATGGACTCGGCGTCCAAGTGGTTGGTAGGCTCATCAAGCAATAATACATCAGGCTGTTGTAATAATAATCGGCATAGCGCTACACGACGACGCTCACCGCCTGATAATGTGGTCACATTCGCGTCATCAGGTGGGCAACGCAATGCATCCATAGCTCGATCTAATCGCTGATCTATATTCCATGCATCAGCTGCGTCCAACTTATCTTGCAATTCAGCTTGACGAGCCAATAACTTGTCAAAATCAGCGTCTGGTTCTGCAAACGCAGCATTTATCTCATCGTATTCACGCAGCATGTCCATGATAGGTTGAACACCCTCTTGTACGCACTCGCGAACAGTCTTATTAGGATCTAATTTAGGGTCTTGCTCCAAGTAACCTACAGAATAACCAGGCGACCATACTACTTCGCCTTGGTATTCTTTCTCAATACCTGCTATAATCTTCAAAAGCGTACTCTTACCAGCACCATTCAAACCAATAATACCAATTTTAGCACCATAGAAAAAACTAAGGTAAATATTATTCAAAACTCGTTTTTGAGGACCAAAATTTTTACTCAGTCCTACCATTGAAAAGATAATTTTTTTATCGTCTGCCATAATTATTAGGTAGTTAAATATTTTTCAAACTTAATTGTATTCTTCCGCGCTTCTTATCTATATCTATCACTCGTACGCGGATATGTTGGTGTAACTTCACTATTTCTTGTGGGTTAGTGATGCGTCTATCAGCCATCTCTGATATGTGTACTAATCCATCTTTGTGTATACCCATATCAATAAATGCACCAAAAGCACTTATATTAGTCACAATGCCAGGCAGTACCATGCCTATCTGCAAATCGTCAATCGTGTGTACCGACTCGTCAAAATGGAATTCCTCAATCTCTTCTCGTGGGTCGCGTCCCGGCTGTGCTAATTCCTTGAGAATGTCAGTAAGGGTAGGGAGGCCTACTTGGTCGGTCACATATTTATTAAGATCAATATTATTGCGTCTTTGCTCATTAGAGATGAGTTCTGTAATGCTACATCCTTGATCTTTAGCCATTCGCTCTACGATAGAGTAACTCTCAGGGTGAACGGCGCTATTATCCAATGGGTTATCTCCTTTGAGTCGTAGGAAACCAGCCGCTTGCTCGTATGTCTTATTGCCCAATTTAGGTACTTCTAAGAGGTCACTTCTTTTCTTGAAGGCACCATGAGT
>JAZNQB010000249.1:0-21572 GCA_045589995.1 Paludibacteraceae bacterium | reverse complement strand
CCTACCACTTGACCGGCATATACTTCTTCCTGTGGGTCGATGAAGAATTTACCTCTATCTTGTAGTTTATCGAGTGCATAAGCGTATGCTGTGCCTGCTTCCATGGCGATGAGTGAACCGTTATTACGCTTGATTATTTCGCCTTTCCATGGTTGGTACTCAAGGAAGCGGTGTGCCATGATAGCTTCGCCTGCACTTACATTCATCACATAAGTACGCATTCCCATGATACCACGGCTTGGAATGGTGAACTCAAGGTGTACGCGGTCGTTCACCATTTCCATCTTGGTCATCTCTCCTTTGTGGGTAGATACAAATTCGATGATTTTACCAGAGCACTCTTCGGGTGTATTAACCGTCAGCATCTCCACGGGTTCGCACTTGATGCCATCTATCTCTTTGATTATTACTTGTGGTTGTCCCACTTGTAATTCGTATCCTTCGCGCCGCATTGTCTCGATGAGCACACTGAGGTGTAGCACACCGCGACCAAATACGCGCCAACTGCTCTCCTCTGCCCCTTTCTCCACGCGTAATGCAAGGTTCTTCTCTAACTCTTTGTTTAGGCGGTCCTGTATATGACGACTGGTAACGAACTTGCCATCTTGTCCAAAGAATGGACTATCGTTGATGCAGAATGTCATAGACATGGTTGGTTCGTCAATGGCGATAGGGGCTAATGCTTCTGGTTCATTGAAGTCGCAGATAGTATCACCGATTTCAAATCCGTCAATACCTATCATGGCGCATATATCTCCATTGCGTACTACATCGGTCTTGACATGCCCCATGCCGGAGAATGTGTGCAATTCTTTGATTTTTGTTTTGATAAGTATTTTCTCTCCGTTAGCTGTCTCGCCTTTGGCTTTGGCTAATATCACTTGTTGTCCATCCCTAAACTCTCCGCGGTGTACGCGTCCGATAGCGATACGGCCCACATAGGAGTTGTAGTCCAAGGATGTGACTAACATCTGTGGGGTGCCTTCGTTCTCTTGTGGCGCGGGGATATTCTCAATGATGGTGTCCATGAGGTCGGTGAGGTCGGTGGTTGGTTTTTTCCAATCGAGCGACATCCATCCGTTCTTTGCACTACCATATAGTGTTTGGAAATCCAATTGCTCCTCGGTAGCATTGAGATTGCACATGAGGTCAAAAACCTCCTCTTGTACTTCGTCTGGACGGCAATTGAGTTTATCTACCTTGTTGATTACCACGATAGGCTTGAGTCCTAACTCAAGGGCTTTTTGTAGCACGAAGCGTGTTTGTGGCATGGGACCTTCAAAAGCATCCACGAGCAGTAGTACGCCGTCGGCCATATTGAGAACGCGCTCCACTTCTCCACCAAAGTCTGCGTGTCCCGGAGTGTCTATCACATTTATTTTAGTGCCCTTGTATTCAATAGCTACATTCTTGGCGAGAATAGTGATACCACGCTCACGCTCAAGGTCGTTGTTGTCAAGAATCAACTCGCCTTTATTCTCGTTCTCACGGAATAAATTGGCAGTATAGAGCATCTTATCCACGAGAGTTGTTTTGCCGTGGTCCACATGGGCAATAATAGCTATGTTTCGTATATTTTGCATAATCGTTTTTTCTGAATAAGGCTATATATAGCCAAATTAGCGTGCAAAATTACTAAAAATAGTTGATATGTGCAAGCGCGCGCGTGTATTTTTGCAAATAAAGTGTATTTTTGCTATAAAAACTTTCCACTTTCTAATTTCCACTTTTCACTTTCCACTTTTTTATGTACCTTTGCCGCCAATTTAAATTAGCGGTAATATGCTATTGATTATACTTAAATCCAAGATTCATCGTGTAAAGGTTACAGAGGCGAACCTTGATTATATTGGTTCTATCACCATTGACGAGGCCTTGATGGAGGCTGCTAATATCTATCCTGGCGAGCGAGTACAAGTAGTAGATAATGACAATGGTGCGCGCTTAGAGACCTATGTGATAGCAGGTAAGCGTGGTTCGGGATGTATTTGTATGAATGGTGCAGCAGCGCATCTTATTCATGTGGGTGATACGGTTATCATCATGGCATATGCGATGATGACGCCAGAGGAAGTGAAGGACTTCAAGCCATCTATCGTTTTTCCAAACAACAATTTGTTGTGTTGAATAAATAGTAATCAGTAGGTAGAAGTGAAAGGATTTTTTGAATTACATAAAGGCGGAACGGTGGGCCCGCGTGCGGGCGTAGTACATACCGATCATGGCGATATACTGACCCCGATTTTTATGCCTGTGGGCACAGTGGGAACGGTGAAAGGTGTGCATCGTAGTGAATTGGAGGAGGATATAAAGGCGCAGATAATATTGGGTAATACCTATCACTTGTATCTTCGTCCGGGTACGGATATCCTTCGCCGTGCAGGTGGGTTGCATAAATTCGAAGGATGGACGCGTCCTATCTTGACGGATTCGGGTGGTTTTCAGGTATTTAGTTTGTCGGATATTCGCAAGATGACCGAGGAGGGAGTGCGCTTTAGTAGTCATATTGATGGCCGCAAACTGATGTTCACACCAGAGAGTGTGATGGATATAGAGCGTGAGATAGGGGCGGATATCATGATGGCTTTTGATGAGTGTTGTCCGGGTACGGCGGACCGTAAGTATGCCAAGGACTCGATGGATAGAACGCATCGTTGGTTGGATAGATGTATAGCGCGCTTTGATAGCACAGAGGATTTATATGGTTATAAGCAGCACTTATTCCCTATTGTGCAAGGTTGTACCTATACAGATTTGCGCCAAGAGGCAGCTAAGCGTTTGCGTGATTTAGACAGAGATGGCTATGCGATAGGTGGTTTGGCGGTAGGCGAACCTGCGGAGGTGATGTATGAGATGATAGAGGTATGTAATGATATATTGCCGGCAGAGAAACCTCGTTATCTGATGGGAGTAGGTACGCCATGGAATATACTGGAAGGTATAGCCCGCGGAATAGATATGTTCGATTGTGTGATGCCTACGCGTAATGGCCGTAATGGTATGATTTTCACTTGGCAGGGCGTGATGAATCTGCGTAATAAGAAGTGGGAAGATGATTTCACCGAATTAGATCCTTGTGGCACTTCGTGGGTGGACCATGCGTATAGTCGTGCTTATGTGCGCCATTTGATTCATGCGGGTGAGATGTTAGGATTACAGATTTTGTCTATTCATAATTTAGCGTTTTATTTGGATTTGGTGACGCAAGCTCGCCAGCATATTTTGGCTGGTGACTATGAGTCATGGATGAATACCGTCCTTCCTCAAATCACCCAAAGAATGTAATAAAACATGCTTCGTCTTGATTGGTATATTATCCGTAAGTTCTTGGGTACATTCTTTTTCTCGATTGTACTTATCCTCTCTATTGCGATAGTATTCGATTTGACGGAGAAACTGGATAATTTCTTTGAGCACCAAGTGCCGCTACGGGAGATAATAGTGGATTATTATATTCCTTTTATCCCGTATTATATGAATATGTTCAGTTCGCTATTCATCTTCATTTCTGTTATTTTCTTTACGAGTAAGTTGGCAGGTAATTCGGAGATTATAGCTATGCAAGCTGCCGGAATGAGTTATCATCGTTTGATGGTACCGTATGCTTTCTCTGCGGTTGTACTTTTTGTGCTGAATTTTGTGATGAGCGGTTGGGTCATCCCTCAGAGTTCGTCGCGTATGTTGGACTTTACGGACAAGTATATAGAGCGTTTCACAAAAGAGAACGCGCGTAATATACAAATGGAGGTAGAGCCGGGTACTATCTTGTATATAGAGTCTTTTCAGCGTCGTTCGAAGATAGGTTATCGCTGTTCGGTGGAGTATTTTGAAGGCAAGCAATTGGTTTCTCGTGTTACAGCGGACCGTATTTATTACGATTCGCTGCAGTACTGGCACTTGGACCAATATACCAAACGCACTTTTAATGATATGGTTGAAACACTGGAGGGAGGTAACCGATTGGATATAGAGATGCCTATTTATCCTGAGGAACTATTTATTACTGCTCAGGAAGCGCAGCAGATGACCAATCCAGAGTTGCGCGAGTATATGGACCGCCAGCGTGCGCGTGGTGCAGGTAATGTGAAAGCCTTTGAGGTGGAGTATCATAAACGCTGGGCTTCGCCTTTGGGTGCATTTATCATGACTTTATTAGGCGTCACATTGTCCAGCCGTAAGGTGCGTGGCGGTATGGGTAAGAACTTAGGTGTAGGAATTGTCTTAACAGCTATCTATATACTATTTTCTACAGTAAGCACCACATTCTCGGTCAAGAATGTGATGTCTCCTTTCATGGCGGCTTGGTTGCCTAATCTGGTCTTCTTGGCTATTTCTATTCCTCTTTACATTCGCGCAAGTAAGTAGGTTACTTTTCTTCAAAACCGCAAAATATTGCTATTTTCTGTGGTTGTAACCGCAAAATATTGCTATTTTTTGTGGTTGAACCCGCAAAATATTGTATTTTTATTTGCGTATGTCATAAAAAAGTTGTACTTTTGCATCGTGAAAATTAATAAATTATGATTACGCGTGATATTTTAGAGCAAGTAAGAGCTGATTTTGGTAAAGGAAAAGTGATTGTTATACTTGGTCCTCGCCAAGTGGGAAAAACTACACTTCTTGATCAGTTAGCACAAGAAGAGTCTGGTGTATATCGTCTTAATTGTGATGATTACGACGATGCTCAGTTATTGACTAATCGTACCTCTACTGAGTTAAGAAAATTAGTGGGAACTTATAAAATGATATTGATAGATGAGGCACAGCGTGTAGAAAATATAGGTTTGACGCTAAAGATGTTGGCTGATATGCATCTTCCTGCACAAATTGTTGTGACAGGTTCTTCGTCTTTGGACTTGGCTAATAAGATAAACGAGCCGGCAACCGGTAGATTGTATGAATATACACTTTTCCCATTTTCTTCTCATGAAATGGTGGGGTACACAGATGCGCGTACAGAAAAACGCATGTTAGAATCCCGCCTTGTGTATGGTAGTTATCCCGAGGTTGTGGTTAAACCGCAAGAGTCAAAACGGATACTATCCAATATAGTGAATAGTTATTTGTATAGGGATTTATTGAGTTACCAAGGGATTAAACGACCGGAATTGTTGCAGAAACTAGTTCGCGCATTGGCTTTGCAGGTGGGAAATGAAGTGTCGTATAACGAACTTAGTCATTTGTTGGGGGCTGATCGTTCGACGATAGAGTCATATATTCGCCTTTTGGAGCAATGTTTTGTTATATTTCGAATAGAGTCCTTTAGTAGGAATATGCGTAATGAAATAAAGAAAGGCCGTAAAATTTATTTCTATGACAATGGAGTACGAAATGCATTGCTTAGTAATTTTGCCCCCTTGTCTCTTCGAAATGATGTAGGTGCTTTGTGGGAAAATTACATTATAAGTGAGCGTATTAAGCGCAATGCGCGCTTGCAAAGCTATGCACATCTATATTTTTGGAGAACAGTTGGTCAACAAGAAATCGATTTAATAGAAGAGGAGAATGGTGTTTTAACATCTTTTGAGTTTAAATGGAATGTTAAAAAAACTCCCAAACAACCGACATCTTTTGCTGCAGCATATCCGAATGTAGATTTTAATGTGATTAACAAGGATAATTATCTTGAATTCCTAAATTAAGTTTGCAGTTGTATCCAGTTTTTGCGCAGTAAAGTGAATAAAAATGTATATTTTTGTAATGTTTAAGGAATTAATGAATTAAGGAGTTAACGAGTTAACGATTAGCGGTTAGGGGATTAGCGATTAGGGGATTAGCGATTAGGGGATTAGGGATTAGCGATTAGTGGTTAGTGGTTAGAGGATTAGCGGTTAGCGGTTAGGCGGTTAAATAATAAGGACAAGCGTGATGCTTGTCCTTATTGGTTATTGGTTATCAGTTTTCTTATTTCAAGCGAGCGCCGCGGGCATCGAATATCTGTCCATCACGCACGATATAGAGGATATTGTCGATGAGCACTTTGCGTGCTTGATCATCGTGGCTGTTCTCTACATACTCGATATCTGTTGGAGTCTGTTGGATAGGTGATATCTCGATGAAGAAACGGTTGTTGTAGTCGCCCTTCTTGAGTGTGAGTGTGTATTCCATACCTGCGCTGAGGTTAGTGCGCGTGTTGGACTCGGTGTCAATGAGTGTGACGCCAATGTTGGCTGTGCCGTCAGGCATAGCGATGGTGTAGTCGCCATTATACTCGATGGATAATCCAAGTGGGATGAGCGTTGTCTGCTCGCTGAGTGGCAAGCTGTTGGCAGCTGCTTTCTCATATCCAATGAGTGTGTAGATATCACTTCTGCCGTAGTTGAACTCTTTCGAGAGGTCTTGGTTGAAGTCAAATTCTGTGGTCACTTTCTCATGGTCTGTGAGTCGAACGAATGTCTGGTCTTCTACTTCACCATTGCGTGCGATAGTTATTTTCCAGTCGTAATTGCGTTTTGCTTCTTGGCTACGCGCTACGATGTTAGATGGTTTAGCATTGACAGCAGACCAATAGATTGAATTGCCGTTTTGTACAAGGTATGCGAAGGTAGAACGGAATTTATAGTTTGTTGCTGCTCGTACCATCAATGAATTGTCAGATACATTCCATTCGTAGAGGAATGGGAACTCTGAGCCCTTAGGTTTCCATGTGATAGGATTAGTGCCATCTGTTAATGCGCTATTATAGTCGGCGAAGCTTGGTACACCAATACAACGCCAGTAACTATCTCTTACACGGTGGTCATTGACCGGATTATAAGTAGGATCTTCTGGTCCTACTTTATTGAAGTTGATTTTACATTCGTAGTCTTCACTCAATGCAGGCATGGTGTAACTGGTTTGTTGTATCGTTTGTACATGTGCATAAGATGGGAAGAATAGCTCTACTTGCTGTATGTCATGTGCCCAGAAGGATTCGTTGTCATGCTTCATTAAATCAAGGTCGAGACTGAGTAGGTAACCTTGGTTTGCCTTCATTGTGAAGTTAGAAGGGTCCCAAATATAATCCCAGTTGGTGCAGTCTTCATTCATACAATTATCAATGAAGTATCCATTTTGTGCACGGCGCAAACCGTTGTATTCCGATATTACCCAGTGTGTGCCATATGTACCAAATCCAAATACATCGCTCAAGTGTACATCAAATGGGAAAGATACGAAGTACAATGCGCGTGCGTAGATAGTTTTTTGGCTTTGTACAGGAAGCACATTGTGGTCAGAGGTGGATCTATTATTGAGTGTCCATCGGTTGAAACGCATAACACCATATACTGTTTTTACATTGGATAGTTGGCTTTTGTCGTTTGCAAAGGTGATGTATGTTGCGTCTTCTTGGTGTTGGCGTATAACCATTATATCTGCGTCAATCGCAAGCGTACCATCAATCTTCTGGTCTGGCACCCAAGCCGCCATGAGTCGGTTGGTCTTGAAATCATAGATAATACGCATGGTGTACCATTCTTCGTTATTACCTCCTAAGATTTTTACAGCGCTAACATTCTCTTCGAAACCATTGGCATCTGTTCCGCGGAAGTACTGCGCCTTGTTTCCGTCAGGATAATAAGCAATTAGTTTTACCAATGTACCAGGTTGTACCTTGATAGTACGCTCATAGAGCCAGTTTTCTGTATCTTTGAAGACTACTTCGTTGTTATTGATTGCTTGATCAGATTCGTTTCGTATTGTTTGGTCTGCTTTCAATACAAGGAATCTTGTGTTGTCACCGGAAGCACCTGCTACATACGCACGTGAAACCTTATTGGTATGACGGTTCCACATAAAGCGGATGTTTGCATCGTATTTGCCATCATTGGTAATATTTCCATGTTCGTCGATATTGCCAAATGGATTACCTTCATCTTGTGTCAATGTGTCAGAAATACAGAGGCTATAATCGTTAGCGATGACGAATTTCACATTCATGGTGCCTTTTTCTCTTGTACACCACTTTGTTTTGTAGTGACTGAATTTTTCACCAAATGAGTTCTCCTTGCTTTCAGAGAAAGCAGAGTAGGTCATCAAGTTGTCTGGATTGGTTTTGTAATCATACCACTTTCCATCTACAGCATCTACTCGAATGTAGAAGTTGCCTGTATAGAATGCTACTTTCTCAATAGTAGGAGTACCACTATTATTGCTCAAGTGAATATTGAATACAGTACCTGTGTCCGCTTTTATGTTCGTCAAATCTAATTCTCCGAGCTTTTCCTTTAATGCCTCAGAAAGGTCTATTATATCGTTGTCGTGCTTAGACCAAGTACCTGTCGCTTTGTTATCCTTTTGTTGGTCCCAAGGATTAGTAATGGTGTATTGGTTGTTGCTCTTATCGATGGTTAAGTCAACAGTTTGGTTCCATACGGGTCCTTCTCCGTCTTGATTCCATCTGTTTTCTTGAATATTAGGATTCATACGACAGAAGATGACATGGGTCCATGTTCCTTCTGGAATAGCACAACCATAATAATCCCCATTCTTAATGCTTGTCATGTCAACCCATGTATTTCCACTATTATTATTGTAAAAATATGCAGCAAAACGAGCTCCATCTGATTTCCAACTTTGGTGTGGTGTGAGGTATAATACCTCGTTATCCCATTTTACTTCGTCTTCTGTGACTAATGTGGCTTTCTGTATCTTCAGAACAGGATTGTTATTTGGTCGTACGAAGAATGAAACAAGAGGTTCCTTATTATTTTGACTGATTATTTGTGATGGCTTGTATCTTCCATTGCGAATATCATCGGTGTACAAGATACGATAATCGCCTACCTCTCCAGGGTATTGCACTTTGATTTGTAAGTCACCTTTTGAGTAATCCAATGTAAAGGTATAATCTCCAGTTTCGGTAGTCTTGATAGAATGCTTATTGGCTTCATTTAGTGGTCTATAATCACTACTGTTTGTGTAGGTTATATCTCCACCTTTGTAATAATAATCATCATTTCGATAAATCTCATATTGGTATGTATGTTCTGCTTCTAAGTCCACAATAGATGTCATGGTCATACGTTGTGTATCAGAAGTGAACTCTCGGCGTACAAGTTCTTTGTTACCTTCTTGGTTGTAAATTATCATCCAATAACCAGTACCATCCATGTATTTCACCCAATATCCTTTGCTGTAGTATGAGGCATTCTTGCCGTTGTTGTTATTTTTTATTTGTGCCTCTTGGTCACTTGCTGGTACGAATACTGGTGTACCAGAAGTAAAGTCCTCACGGAAGATAACTTCACAGTCCAAGAAATTACCCTGAGTCATCTTATTCGTAGAAGTAAAAGCTACAATCCCATTGAAATTATTTACGGTTTCATAGTCATAATACCAAATGTTTTCGGTGTTGGGCACTGGCTGCATGGCTTCTTTTTTGACGCAATTTGTTGTGGCTCCGGTACCATTATTCTCATTCCAATACTTACTGGAATATAAGTAAATATGAGGTGCTGTCCATTTGTCTTTGTTTGGCAGTGTGGAAAGATCTAAGAAGATGAGTTTTCTCTTTTCGTATTTAGCTGTCAAATAACCATCGTAGATTGCTGTATAGGAGATGGTTTGACTATTAAGGTCGCTTTCTGAGAAAATACCGTCTCCGAGTTCCCACTTCACGAATTTGTATCCTCCAATCTCAGGAGCAGTAATTTCTACAGGAGTAGTTGCATGTCCTGCGGCAATAGAAGGAGCTTGTATCACTTCTCCGTCACAGAGGTATTTAACGGTTACTTTGTAACCAGATACAATGGTGATTTTCGCGTCAAATCGGCTCAACTCTTCTCCTGTGTCACATGCAGAAGCATAGATACTTGCACGTACGGTATATGTACCGGAAGTTAGCCCATCAACAGAGAATGAAACAGAGTTGTTATCACCAGAAGTGAATGGGAATAAATCCATTACAGTACCTGAATTGTCAAGCAATTTCCAGCAGATAGTAACTGTGCCTTCGTAAGAATACTTTTCTACCGTTGGTGTGGCTGTTACTGTTTCTACACTTCCTACATCAAATACATTTTTACTTAATTCAACATTCGTTATCTCAGGTGTTTTTTCTACCCATTGTGCATAGAGAGTCACACATTCTTCTTTAACCCACTTGCCATTAGAGATGTATCCATCTGCATCCAGCCAGTCACCGAAGGCATTAGTAATAGGCGTTCCGTCATTAGCTGCAGTATAGTATCCTGCGAATTTCCAATCAGTGTTTTTTGGCAGTGATTCTAATTCTATAACAGGCATAGATGAATTATGTTGTGCATCTACATACGCTACGCCAGGAGTTGTAGTACCATCTGCGGCACCCTCGTGATTGAAGGTAATTCGGTATGTAGCTCCTTCGAATATAGTCCATTCGCCCTCGCCATTGACAGGAGTGTCTGCGAACTCAGACCAAGTGCCGATAGCGTTATTTTGGTTGTTATCAGTAATGGTGAAAAGATTAGATCCATTGGGTATCTGTTTATATGCATCATCTCCGTTTGTTTGGATTTGCTTATAATCCCAATTATCTCCCCAATTTTCAATATTGTCCGTATTGTTTACAAGACAGAAAATAACTTCATTACCATTGGTTGGCTTCTCACATTCATAAATGCCATCACCATTATCATCTGTCATTTCTTTCCATACAGCAGAGCCTGTCCAGAAGCGTCCTGCAAAGTAATAGTTCTTGTTAGATGCTTCATCAACCCACTGTTGATTTGGCTTAAAGAAAATCTTGTTTCCACCTGCGGCGAGAGATACTAAGTTGAGCATATTGCTGTTGTCAGGTACAACTAATCCATCTCTTGTCTCTTCTGCAATTATGTTACCGCCGTTATCTTTTGCAATGAGTTGGAACTCAGTCTGCTCAGGTACTACACCACGATAGTACTCACCAGTACAACCTAACTCGTCCATTAGATACTCTGTGTCGTCGTACTTGACATACCATTTTACGCCATCTGTGGTTCCTTCTACAGTTTTGAGGTAGATGGTTTTAGGTTGTAGTTCTTCGAAGTGAGCGATTACCTCACCATCTGCAGTAGCAGTAATGATGGTGGTTGCACCATAGTTATCTGCTACAAGAGCTCCACCGCTCACTTCCCATTTGGTAAATCGGAATTTACTTGGGTCTGTTGGTGTAGCGGTAACTTCCAATCCTCCAATACCTATTGGTTGCTCACCACTTGGAGAAACAGTACCATTTTCTCCCGCAGAGATGGTAACTGTGTACTTTATTTCGTTCCATTGGGCGTAATAGGTTACATTGCTTGTTGGTTTGTTGGTTGTACCGATTTCTGTGATTTGTGTGCCTCCAGATTGTTCTGTAAACCAACCATTGAAAGTGTAACCCGTGCGAGTAGGATTTTCTGGTAGATTAACTGGGTCACCATTATAGGTGTATTCAGAAGTAGTTGTATTGTCGCTACCATCGTTTGCGTCCCATGTGATGGTGTAGGTGTTGGCCTCAAAGTTAGCAGTAAGAGTACCACCTGATGTTGCAGTTAGGGTAGTTGGATTTGTGGTAGTGCTTGACACTATAGCACCACCAGTAACTACCCATTCTTTAAACTTGTAACCGGGGTCTGGATTAGCCGTTACTTCCAGTCCATTAGAAGAACCTACTGCTTGCTCTCCACTTGGAGATACAGAACCATTAGAACCAGCATTTATTGTAACAGTATATTGTGTCTCGTTTTTGGTATAATACGCATAATAAGTTGCATTTGCTGTAGGATTGATAGATAATGTTTTGTTTGTTGTTTGTCGTGTACCAGATGAGTTGTACCAACCATCAAATGTGTAACCATTTGCATCTGCAGCTGTTAGGGTTGTATTGGCTGTATATCCACAAGTAATTGTTCCAGAACTAAGTGAAGTAGCTGAAGCACAAGAACTATATGTGGTAAATTTATAAGAAGAAGCACTTAATGTTCCTGGTGATGTTGTTTCATCGTATGAAGTACCTCCATTTGTAGAAACCTTAGCTTTTACAGTTATGGTTGTGTTGAGAGAAGCAATAGCGTTGCCTAAATATCTTAAGGTTATGTTAGCATTATTGCTCGTACTAGCAGGAGTGAAAAGATAGTATTGTGTACTACTTGTGGATATACCTGATGTATATGTATTTGTGTAATGCGTGGCATTTGTTCTGTTTGATGGTCCCCACTTACCCTCTCCCCATAAACTACCAGCACCAGCTACTGCCATATATGAAGCGTCTGACCAACCTGATGAAGGCAATTGCACTACCCACAACTTGGTGTTATTGACAACTGACATCTGATAAACAGATGACCAATCATTCTTGCCAATAAATAACATCTTATTTGTATCTGTCCAACCTGCTTTATTGTGGAAATACATGTAACTAGTTCCACTAAAGCTCCATGTAGCTGCCCACGCATTACTAACTCCCATCACGAGGATGAGTGAAATAAAAATAGATTTAAGTAAATTTGATTTCATATATTCTCTGTCGCTCTGCGACGTTTTTGGTTCGCGTTGCTCACGAAAGTGGTTTTACGAAAATGGCTGCACGTAAGTGGCTTCGCGTACCGAGTTATTTATTTAATGTTAATTCTATGTTATTTTGTTTTTGTGAGCAGAGGTCAAGTCAATGACCATGTGCCCTCGTCTTAAATCGAACTCGCGAAGTTCGATTTATGTTATTGGGTAGTCCACCTTTTTCGGGTGGATTTGCTGTTATGTTGGTTGGTTTATCTCTTATTTTCCTCTTCCTCCGCCGCGGGGATAGCTGGCCCTTGCCGAAGAGATGGCTATTTCTTTGGTAGCGTTTGTCCTGTGCCTAATTGTTTCTCTTCTTTGGCAACTCGTCGTTCTACTTTCTTAATATCCTCTGCAGGCGGAAGCAACTCTGGTTTGATACCGCGCTCGCCAAGCATTGCTCTAACGGTGCGATTATTTTGCACATGCTCTGTGGTAATAGATGGCTCGCCTTGTAAATCCTTTGCCTCCACATTAAAATTCGTCATCTCGGTGGCAAGGTTCTTAGCTGCAATCGTAATTCTCGGTAAATGGTCTGCTAAAGCACCGCTCTTTACTCCAAGTCGTTGTTTCATTTGCTCGGTATTATACCCTCCAAACAATGCCGCATCACCTTTTGAACGAATACGAGCAAAACCTCTATCATCCACACCGCGCTCATAGATGTTTTGTGAAAGTCGTTTCTCTGATGCGCGTAACTCTTCTCGCTTCTCTAAGCGTTGTTGCAACTGTAGGCGTTCTGCAATTAATTCTGCGCGTCTGGTCTGAACCGCAAAATAACTCTGAGCAAAAGCAATCTCCTCTTTCTTTGGATCACCATTCTGCGCTATCAAATAGCAAGCGTAGCGGGTCAGCAAAACATCCTTAATCTCCCGTTCTGAGCCACTACCCAGTGAGACCATTTTCGTGATGTCACGAAAATGGTCGTCAGTATTGATATTCTGTGAGTTACACGAATCCTTGGCGCGGTTGATTGCCACTTGAAAGTTTTCCCAACGTGCATAACCACACACCTGTTGCAGCTCGCGTGCGTACCATACCTCCATCTGTGAGCCATCGTCTGCCATAATTTCGTGCATGATAGCATCAAAAGCCGATTTATATGTTACGATACTTTGTGTATCCATAGTGTGAGTGTTGTTTTTTGTGAGTTCGGATTGGCGCCTATCACTCCTTCCCTTTAGGGAGGGTTAGGGTAGGCTCCTTCTTGCGATTATATGCAATCACGCCTGCAGCGAGGGCTGCAAACGCAAGCATCACCCATGGTTCGCCAATAGGGAATCCCTGTGGCGGCGTATCAGGGCGGTCTACGAAACTCTTATGCGGTCCAGAAGTAACTGTAGGACTATTCATAGCCCCGGCAGATTGCTCGGCAGGCGTAGTGCCGCTAAAAGGCTGGTAAACAGTAGATGAATACGACGAACCTGATGCCGCTTGTTGTGCACTTGGATTAACATTGGAGAAAGGAGACTCTTGCTCCCCATACGCGGGAGTTGCGCATATGCTCGCGCACCCGATAAATAAAGAGAAAATTATAATTATATGTTTCATGGTCATAAATTTAGCAGAGCAAAGGTACTGCTTTTGTTTGAAATACGCAATTTTTTAAGCAAAAAATGTGTAAAAATCTTTGTTTTTTAATAAAAAAGGCTGTTTTTGAGTAGTTTAGAGGAGAAAAAAGATGGGAATAGTAGTGAGTGGTGAGGTGATCAACAACTCGCAGCCTATAATGTATTTTATAATTAAACAAAAATAATAAAAATAGGATAAAAATAGAGAAAACATTTTTTAGGTAATCAAAAACGACGGCGGATGATTTATAATTGTAAATAAACCAAGATAAATCCCTCTGGCCTCTATGCTCTTTGTTACGCCCGCTATGCCTATTGGCCTACGCGGCCTTGAGCGTAATCTTCTTAATCCGCATTCATATGCGAGCATATAATGCGCCTTAATAATCTTTCTCTCTTGCCGGCAGACATTCTGCCGTCTCCTAACAAACAGCATTGAGTCCATCGGCCATAAACAAAGATAAATTTTACATTATCGTGTCATATTTATCATCCGCCTAACAAAAACGCGTTCGTTTCACTCACTTACAAAAAAGCGTTCACTTTGTTCACTTCAAAAACGGTAATGCTGCTTAATTACAAATTCTCAATCGTCAGCCATAAACATAATTATAGAACGCTGGGCTGTTAGAGGGCTGGAAGTTGGAATAATAAGGTCCGTAAGGGCTCTAAGGACTCTAAGGTCTTTAAGGACCGGAGAGTCCGGATTCCGGGAGACCAGACACCGAAGGGCATACAGGACGCTGCGCTGTTAGATATCTATACTACAAACTGTGTTTTAAAGCTTTACAAGCAACACGAATGACTTTAATGAAACAGTAGGTGCACTTTAGATGAAGATAGCATAAAGATAGTATAAAGATAGCATAATGTATCGAATATGTATCGTGTATCTATTGTATATGTATCGTGTATGTATCGTGTATGTATCGTGACTATCAGCGGAATTATGGCTCACTTAACTAAAAAGAACAGAGCATTCGCGCTCTGTTCTTTTTTTGGGGACTAGCTAACTAGTGGGCTAGCTAACTAGTGGACTAGAATCCTAGATATCTAGATTTCTAGATAGCGGGATGAAAGACACCGGAATATCGGGATGATAGGACGCCGGGATAGCGGGATAGCGGGACACTAGATTCCTAGATTCCTAGATTTCTAGATAGCGGGATATTCCACTAATTACAGCCAGCGGACATAGCAGAAGTCCATGCGGTGTGGAAGGAGTTCGTTCTGTGGATACATACGCAATCCGAATTTCATACCGCCTGCGTAATCCAACTGATAGGTAATCTCATAGAAGAGATGACTACCCTCCGCCTTCACTAATTGCAATGGTTCTACTTCGTACAACTTGTCATTATTATGCGTAGAAGTGCGGATAGCAACTAACTCAACGCCAAGACCCTTGTCGTTCAAGCCCTTTGTATCCAATTCAACCGCTACGCGGAACTTATCACCTACATTGAGATGACTGGTGTCTGGTTCTTCAATCTTAACAACCTCGATACTATCCCAATGGTTAACCATGTTCTCTTTCCAAGCAGCAATCTCTTTAGCCACCTTGTAGTTCTCTCCGCTAAGTAACGCATGACGCTTAGCGAGTTTATTATAGAACTTATCAAAATAGTCATCCATCATGCGCTTCATGGTGAAGCGTGGAGTAATCTTGGTTACAGAGTTCTTGATATATTGAATCCACTCAGGGCTATAACCCTTGCTGTTCTTAGCATAATACAATGGAATAATCTCGTTCTCTAACATCTGATAGATAGTAGCTGCATCCAATTGGTCTTGGTGTGCTTGGTTCTCGTAGGTGCGGTGCTCGGTCAACGCCCAGCCTGCGCCCTCTACATAACCTTCATACCACCAACCATCTTTGACAGAGAAGTTAAGCACACCGTTCATCTGTGCTTTCTCGCCAGATGTACCAGATGCCTCTAATGGACGGGTAGGCGTATTCAACCAGATATCTACACCCGAGATGAGGCGCTTAGCAAGACGCATGTCGTAGTTCTCCAAGAAGATAATCTTACCCATGAACTGTGGCATACGGCTGATTTCGATAATACGCTTGATGAGTCCTTGCCCACCACCATCTGCAGGGTGAGCCTTACCTGTGAAGAGGAACTGAACAGGATAGTTAGGGTTATTCACCAGTTTATCCAAACGCTCCAAGTCGGTAAAGAGCAAGTGCGCACGCTTATAAGTAGCGAAACGACGACCGAAACCGATGATGAGGTTGTTAGGATTCATCTGATCCAAAGCGCGTACGATACGAGCAGGGTCACCCTGAGACTTCATCCAGTCCTTGCTGAACTTCTCCTTGATGTAGTCTGTCATCTTCTGCTTGAGCGCTATGCGTGTCTGCCATATTACATCATCTGGAATCTCGTTATATGGTTTCCACATATCGAGTGCGGATTGGTTTGCCATCCACTCAGCAGGTAAGTATTTCTTATAGATAGCTTTCCACTCGCTGGCAGCCCATGTAGGCATGTGCACACCATTGGTGACATAATCTACATGCAACTCCTCTGGGAAATAACCTTTCCATACAGGTGAGAACATCTTCTTACTTACTTCGCCGTGCAACCAGCTCACACCGTTTGCTTCTTGGCAAGTATTGAGTGCGAAGACAGACATAGAGAATTTCTCGGTGTTGTCTTCCGGGTTGGTGCGACCCATACCGATGAGGTCATGCCACTCGATGCCGAGTTTCTCTGCGTATTCATTCATGTACTTATAGAAGAGTCCCTCCTCGAAATAGTCGTGTCCAGCAGGTACCGGTGTGTGGCAAGTGTAGAGACCGCTTGCGCGTACTACTTCCTTGGCTTGGTTGAAGGTCAAACCGCTCTGTACGAGGTCCACAAGGCGTTGCAAGCCCATGAGTGCTGCGTGACCCTCGTTGCAATGGTAAACATCCTTCTTGATGCCCAGTTTATTGAGCGCGAGCATACCACCAATACCAAGCATGATCTCTTGCTTAATACGGTTCTCCCAGTCACCACCATAGAGCTGGTGAGTGATAGGACGATCCCACTCCGAGTTGAATTCATTATCGGTATCCAAGAGGTAAAGGTCCATACGACCTACAGCCACTCTCCATAAGTATGCTTTTACGGTGCGACCTGGATAAGGCACCTCGATAATCATGTTTGAGCCATCCTCATTCTTCACCTGAGTGATAGGGAGGTTGGAGAAATTCTGTGCCTCGTAGTTAGCAATCTGCTGACCTTCTGGAGACAAAGTCTGTGTGAAATAACCATAGCGGTACAAGAAACCGATAGCGGTCATATCCACATTGCAGTCAGAAGCCTCTTTGATATAGTCACCCGCCAAGATACCGAGACCACCCGAGTAAATCTTGAGCACATGGCTCAAACCATACTCCATAGAGAAATAGGCAACGGTAGGTTTTTTCTTATCTTTAGGAGTGTCCATATATGCGCGGAAATCAGCATATACGGCATTCAACTGCTTCATGAATTTCTTGTCCTTTGACAACTGTACCATACGATCATAACTAATCGTATTGAGCAGCAGAACAGGGTTGGAACCGGCACGATGCCAAGCCTCTATGTCAATATAACGGAATAAATCTTTTGCTTCGCCATTCCAAGACCACCATAGGTTGTATGCGAGCTCTTGCAACTTACTCAACTCAGCTGGCAGAGTAGCATGCACATTGCACTCTTTCCAAGCAGTTTGATTCACATTACTTACTTTGATTTTCATAAAAATATGTATTTGTTTGTTATTCGTTTCTGTTGTTGGTTATTATAGGTGTATAGCATCCCATATTGTTTGCTTTTTTGTAGCTGTAGATACCGCCAAAAAACAGGGTGCCCCGTTGATCAACAGAGCGCCTAATACCAAAAAAGCGTGCAAAAGTACTAAAAATTTTTGAGATATGCAAGATTTTTTGTAATTTTGCAGTCGAATATTGCAAATTGTGAATTGTATATAGCACTTATGATAGACGAAAAAGAAATACTGCGTCGTCGCGACATGCGCGATGTGCTCACATTTACCATCGACCCAGCTGATGCGAAGGATTTTGACGATGCGCTCAGTTTGAAGCGTAACGATGACGATACATGGCAGGTAGGCGTACACATAGCAGATGTGTCGCATTATGTGAAGCCAGGTAGTAAAATAGACGATGAGGCCTATATGCGCGGCACGAGTGTTTATCTTGTGGATCGTGTGTTGCCTATGCTGCCTGAGGAGCTGTGTAATGATTTGTGTTCGCTTCGTCCTAACGAAGAGAAACTATGCATGTCCGTTGTCTTTACTATGGACGAGGCGGCACGCGTATTGAAGCATAAGATATGCCGCACCGTCATCTGCTCCGATGCCCGTTTGAACTACGACGAGGCACAGGAGGTGATAGCTTCTGGCAAAGCTGATAATGAGGTGGAAGAAGCAATACTCGTTCTCAATCGCCTCGCGGCTCAGTTGCGCGCTGCACGCATGGCGGCTGGAGCACTCATGCTTGAGCAAGAAGAGATGCGATTCCGATTGGACGAAAAAGGTAACCCTGTAGAGATATACTTCGAGCGCCCTAATGAATCGCATCACCTGATAGAGGAGTTTATGCTGCTTGCTAATCGTACGGTAGCCAAGGCGGTAGGAGGCAGACCATTCGTCTATCGTATCCACGATATACCCGATGAGGAGAAATTATCCGAGCTCAAAGCATTCAAGAAGCGTATGGGTGACCGCGTGCAACCGCAAGTGATAGACATGCTCACCGTGCGTGCAATGGCTAAGGCAGTCTATTCTACCTTTAATATAGGACACTACGGACTGGCTTTTAGTCACTACACACATTTCACTTCGCCCATTCGACGCTATCCTGACCTAATGGTGCATCGACTGATAGACAAATACATACTCACCGGCAAAGGAGATACGCTCCCTCGCGAGATACTACAAGAGATGTGCGACCATTGCTCTGTATGCGAACAAGAAGCACAGCAGGCAGAGCGCGAATCGAATAAGATGTACCAAGCCATGTGGATGGCAGACCATGTGGGAGAAATAATGGCGGGACATATATCCGGCGTGACGGATTTTGGTTTGTTTGTCCAATTAGACGAGAGTCGTTGCGAAGGATTGGTGCATATATCCACTATCGGGCAAGGAGAATACTGGCAACATGATGACAAGAACTATCGATTGGTGGCAGAGGGTTCGACAAATAAGAAAAGCACAAAAAGTGTCAAATCGTACACCTTGGGAGATGCGGTGCGAGTGAAAGTGACACGCGTGGATATCAATCGTTCACAAGTGGATTTCATACTCGTAGAGGAAGAATGACGAAATAATTACAGGAAAATGCAATAATTGCTGCGATTTATTTGCATAATTGGTAAAAAAGCAGTACTTTTGTGCTCTATATGAAAAAGACTATTCTCTCCATCTTACTTCTTGCTGCATGCCTCATGTGTGCGCGCGCAGAAACAATAATATTGCGTACGGGCGCCCGCGTGAGAGGAACTATCGTCTTTCAGAACGAGGAAGTGGTGGTGGTGCGAGACGAGTCCGGCGCACGCTTTCAGTTCCCGCGTGTGGAAGTGCAAGATATTATAGGCGACGAGGCAGCGTCGGTGGAAGACAAAGAGCAGCCTGCTAAAGTGCAGGAGATGGCTGTAGCCAAGAAAGCAACCGTGCTCTTTGAACTCACAGGAGGTGTCGCATGTCTGCCAAACGATACAGCAGGAGGTGCTTTTAGTGTGGATATGTTAGTGGGGGCGCACAAGATAAATGGCAAGCGTATTTTTGTGGGAGCAGGAGTTGGATACCATGGGCTTTTTGTGGGCGGAGAGAAATATAGTTTCCTTCCCATCCAATCTGCGCTGCGTATGCCGCTGACAGATGAACGCCATGCGCCTCTCTTCGGGGTGACATTGGGATACGGTGTGGCTCTCAGCCGAGAGTATAAAGGTGGAATATATGCCGGATTGGATTTTGGTTATTACTGTGCGCTCAATGACCGAATTGCCCTCTCGCTGCTGCTTTTTGCCCATTTTCAGCAAGCAACAATAAGTGTCACACAGGCAGTAGAGAACGATATCTTTGTACACACCACCGGGCGCAATTTCGTTAGCTCCGGGCTTAAAGTGGCTGTCAGTTTGTAAGTATGAAAAAAGTGAAAGGTTCTATGTATCCCAAGCCAGCGCGTAATAAACGCATCGCTATCATGCTCAATGAGCGTGAAAGGCATGCCTTGGATAATTTCTGTGCCAAGTATAATATTACTAATCGCAGTCGCTTTGTGCGTGAGACGCTCATGCGGGCTATTCTCAAGAAGATGGATCATGACCAGCCAACCTTGTTTGACTAATACAAAAACGCCTCCCCGACGGGAGGCGTTGCCATTCTCACACAAATCGTGTTAACCTAAATAAGTCATCAGGATGTGGCTGCGTTGGCCTGTGTTAAGTTTGCGGATGGCTTTCTCTTTGATTTGTCTCACACGCTCGCGGGTGAGGTGCAACTCATCGCCTATCTCCTCCAATGTTTTCTCCGGAGTGCCGATGCCAAAGAACTTACGCAGGATGTCCGCTTCGCGCGGTGTGAGGGTCTGTAAAGCACGATTGATCTCAGTAGAGAGTGACTCGTTAATAAGGCCACGGTCCGCATTAGGCGAATCTTCGTTGACCATCACATCAATAAGACTATTGTCCTCTCCTTCTACAAACGGTGCATCCACACTCACATGGCGACCTGACATCTTCAGCGTCTCCGCAATCTTATCTACTGGCATATCCAACTCTTCCGCTAACTCCTCTGCACTCGGCTTGCGCTCGTACTCTTGCTCGAAACGCTGATAAGCCTTGTTGATCTTGTTGAGCGAACCGACCTGGTTGAGCGGAAGGCGCACAATACGACTCTGCTCTGCCAACGCCTGAAGAATAGACTGGCGAATCCACCATACAGCATAGGAGATAAACTTAAAACCACGAGTCTCGTCAAACTTCTCTGCTGCCTTTATAAGACCCAGGTTGCCTTCGTTGATCAAGTCAGAAAGACTCAATCCTTGGTTCTGGTACTGCTTGGCTACGGAGACGACAAAGCGCAAATTGCTTCGGGTTAGTTTCTCCAATGCTACACGGTCTCCGTTACGGATACGACCTGCCAACTCTACCTCTTCTTCCACCGTGATGAGTTCCTCGCGACCTATCTCTTGGAGATACTTATCGAGAGAGGCTGACTCACGATTGGTGATAGATTTTGTAATTTTTAATTGACGCATGTATAATATGGAAAATATTATATTCTTAGTTAGGTCGGGATTGCTTCGTAATCCCTTTTTATTGAAGTCGGGATTGCTTCGTAATCCCAGCTGTGCGCAGGGCGCTCAGCTCAACCATTCATTCCGTATTGCCTTACAAGCAAGCTTGACGCCAATCACGCTATGAATGGTTGTGATCCGGTCGGGATTCGAACCCGAGACCCACAGCTTAGAAGGCTGTTGCTCTATCCAGCTGAGCTACCGGACCGGAAGAAGTCGGATCG
>JAZNQB010000248.1:0-4444 GCA_045589995.1 Paludibacteraceae bacterium | reverse complement strand
CCACAGAACGACATGGCTACGATCCGACTTGTGAACATTTAGCAGGATATAGGCGAATGTTGCCGATTATCATGCTCAAAGAGTTACTGATGATAGTCATCTGTACCATACCTTATGCTTTTGGTGTGAACCAATTGTTAGTTCCGCATTCCGTAGTGGGCGGCGGAGTGACGGGTATATGTGAGATAATCTATTTTGCCACTAATGCCTATATACCTATTTGGGTGAGTAGTGCAGTCCTTAATCTTACATTGCTGATAGTGTCGGCTCTCACGGTAGGTTGGCGATATGCAGTGCGTACAGTATGGGGAGTTTTATGGTTGACCATATGGCTGCGCGTGATACCTATTGCTACCGTACCTATCTTGACAGATCCGTTTATGGCAGTAGTAATAGGTGGATTGTTTACGGGTTGTTTTTTGGGTATTTGTTTCCTGAATAATGGTTCTACAGGCGGTACTGATATTGTGGCAATGATAGTGAATAAATATCATCATTTGCCTATGGGTAGAGTGCTGATGATGACAGATTTGGTTGTTATTTCTTCCGCCTTCTTCTTGCCGACTATACAAGCGGAAGGTATGCAAGGAGCCATAGAAAAGATTCTTTTCGGTTTGACATATACTTTTATGCTCTCCACAGCCGTGGATTGGGTGATGAATAGAATGCGACAGTCTGTACAGTTTATGATATTTACGCAGAAACCGGACGAGATAGCTGAAGCTATCTTGACGCAGGCACACAGAGGTTGTACATTCTTAGAGGCTCAAGGCGGATACAATAAACAGCCAATGAAAGTGGTTACAACGATTGCTCGTGCGCATGAGTCGGCTACTATTTTTCGTTTAGTAAGAGCTATAGACCCCAATGCGTTTGTTAGTCAGAGTCAGGTACGAGGTGTGTTTGGACAAGGATTTGACCCGATGGCTAATGGTAAATAATATTGTCTATGCGTTTCTTCTCTAACTATAGCAGTTTTGTTAATCCGCACAACGATTTTCGATCGCCGATGCGTGTTGTATTTGAGTATGTAGCCATTATCTTTGGTATTTTTCCAATGGCTTTGATGGTGAACTGGGTGTTACTGCCGCATGCTTTTGTAGGAGGTGGTCTAACAGGTATATGCACAATTATTTACTATTTGACACAGGGACTTTTTCCTACTTTTTTTGCTGAATATGGCGGAGCAATACCTGTGTGGTTTACCACTTTTGTGTTTAACTTCATTCTCCTGCTTATAGCTGGTTTAACAGTAGGTTGGCGTTTCTGTATCCGGACGATGGTGGGCGTAGTTGCTATTACATTTTGGTATAAAATTATTCCTATTTTGAGGACACCTATAATAGATGACCCATGGTTGGCTGCTATTATTGGCGGTTTCGTCTTCGGACTCAGTTTGGGGTGTGTTATAGCAGCCAATGGATCTTCTGGCGGTACAGATATAGTAGCGATGATAATTCACCATTATCATAATGTATCGGTGGGTAATATTATGCTTGTATGCGACATCTTGGTTATTCTGTCGGCTTTCTTTCTCCCTATTCCAGAATCTATGCAAGCGGAAGGTTCCAGTTCGCTCTTATTGCAGATTAAGCGTGTGCTATATGGATTATGTATGACGATATCTTATACTCTGGCGGTGGACTGGTTGCTCAGTCATCTTCGCCAATCGGTGCATATATTTATTTACTCGGCTGAATATGATAAAATAGCTACGGCTATCAACACAACGGTTAATAGAGGCGTGACTGTGTTGAACGGAATAGGATGGTACTCCAAGAAAGAGGTGAAAGTTATATCTGTTCTAGCCCGCAAACCCGAAGCGTCCATGATTATGCAATTGGTGCATGAGATAGACCCTAAAGCATTCGTGAGTATGGCGAATGTATCGAGTGTGTTTGGGTCTGGATTTGACCCAATCAAAACATCCCACAATGGGGTGAACAAAAACGAAAATAAAAATAAATAAAATACTATGATAAAAAAAATAACCATAATAATCTTGTGTTTTATTTCTCTGATGGGTATGGCAACTGAAACAACAGCCAATACCACAGACACGATGGCGATGCAGACGAGTGATAAATATACTTTTAGTGATTTCTTTGATGCTTTGGATTTGCCTACGGTGTTAGGTGTGGGTGTCACACCTAATGGAATAGAAGGTGCTACTTTTAATTCTGCTATGCGCCTGGGATGGCGTCATCATAAGAACTACGGCACTTTCGTGTATATTACCTACGATACGCATAGCAATAGTTACGACTCGCTTTTTATAGAAGGTTCGAATATTATCAAGGGTGAAGTATGGTATAATGAAGTGGGTATAAGTGTAGGCTATCGTTTCCCACTTGTGAAAGATATAAAAGCCTTTTATGAACAGCCATATTTTCACCCATGGGACATGTATGTTAGCATCCAACCAGGAGTTTCTATTGCTACGGTAAAGAATATGGAAATACAGCCTATATCCAATAGCCAATCCTCAGTTGTCTATGAGATGCAGAATGTGGAACATGTGGTGCCTACTTTGCGTTTCTCTGCCGGAGTGGAGTGGTTTATTTTTTCTAATTTTGCAGTTTTTGCAGAGGCTTCTTATACACAACATTTGATGCCTACTTTTATAGAGGAAGCGGCCATCAACCAAAATAAGATTAAACATCCTTCAGGCCCCATCACTCTGTCCATTGGTTTATCACTTTTCTTTAATTGATTTGCTTATCTCGCTACATTATGACAGCGCCCATTCCTATAGTTGCATTGATATATGATTTTGATGGTACTTTGGCTCCTGGTAACATGCAGGAGTTTGGTCTCTTGCAGGCTATTGGTTATGAAAATCCAATTGATTTTTGGAATTTGTGTGACCAGATAGCCAAAACGAATGATGCGGGTGGCATAGCGGTGGTGATGTACGCTCTTCAGGCGGCTTCGCAGCGTGCGGGTATTCGTTGTACACGAGAGATGCTTCGGTCGTTTGGCAAAAGTATTCAGTTCTTCCCTGGTGTATTTGAGTGGTTTGAGTTGGTCAATGCTTATGCGGCAGAGATAGGTATTGAAGTGAAACATTACATCAATAGCTCAGGTGTTAAAGAGATGATAGAAGGCTGCGCCATTGCCCATCAGTTTGAGCAAATCTATGCATGCACTTATCTTTACGATAGTAATGGTGATGCATGTTGGCCATCTGTGGTGGTGGATTATACGAAAAAAACGCAGTTTATCTTTAAGATTAACAAAGGTATTCGTGAGGTGAGTGACCGTGTTCGTATCAATGAATTTGTGCCTTCTGATGAACGCCCTGTTCCTTTTGAACGCATGATTTATTTTGGTGATGGCGAAACGGATGTGCCATGTATGCGCACCGTCAAGTCCAATGGCGGACATAGTTTTGCTGTCTATGGTAATGATAAGAAACGCGCTCTGGCACAACAACTTCTGGCGGAGGGACGCGTTAATTTTGCTTGTGCTGCTGACTATACCGAGAGTGGGCAGATGATGGAAATTGTCAAGCGTATATTGGATAAGATCAAAGCCGACTATACCCTTTCGCAGCACGAAGCCGTTAACCGCGATACGCAGCACATATATTCCGCCTTAGGTGAGATAATGGAGTAAATATGAGCACTAAAAAACATACATACACAATACAAATATATAATGAAAGAATTTAAAGTTTTTATAGCAGGGTCAAAAGCCTTGGATAAAGAGCGGGCAATGATTAGGTCAGCTCTCCAAATTTTGAGTAACACTAATTCAAAACATATTTTAATTAGACCATATACTTATGAGGAATTTGGCACATCATTTACGCGAGAAGGTAGGCAGACAGAATACGATCGATTTATAAAAGAAGATGCAGACTATGTGATCTTTATTATAGATGGAAAAATAGGAGGAATTACGAGAAATGAGTTTGATATTGCATGGAATGCATTTATGAAGAATGGTAAAAAACCAAGTATTTATGTGTATCACAAACAAGATTCAAGTTCTCCTGCAGAAATTCAAGATGTAGTTAACAAAATTAATCAATGTAATCAATACTACACAGATTATCGTGATTTAGAAAGTCTCAGGGCAGAGGTAACAAACGCTTTTTATCGCGTGATAGACCAATATGGATTTTATAAAAAACTCTTCATACTTCTTTTTGTAGGATTTTTTTTCATATTAACTGCTTTAGGAGGAGTTTGGTTTTATAGTCGAACAGCCGTTACAGCGCCATCAACACCTCAGGCTGAGCAATATTTAGACAGTCTTAATCGGGTCCAAAAGATAGAGCTTTTGCGGCAAGATAGTATGACGCGTGCGTTAAAAGCAGAAACCAATCGATTGGCACGAGAGCGCGCACGCTTGGAAGAACAAACCAAAAATGCGGAGCAACGGCATAATGCAAATGTGTCTAACTCCGAAGTATCTACTTCATCTACTTCATCAACAG
>JAZNQB010000247.1:0-6779 GCA_045589995.1 Paludibacteraceae bacterium | reverse complement strand
AACTCCTTGGCTCACAGAACGACATGGCTACGATCCGACTTCCACATCCGCTTTTGCCTGAAGGCTTGTATATAGAGTGTCACGTACATAGATAAGTTCCTGCACTTCCTGGAACTTGTCACCAATCTGTGTTGCTTCCGCCTGATAGAGGTCATGCGTATAGGAACCGATAGCGTTGGGAATATAGGAAAGGAAGTCCAGTACGCACCAGCTGTTGCCGCTGTTGTTCATACCTGTATCTGCAGGCGCGTACCACCATGTCATAATCAAGGATATGACAAGCGGCTTGAACAGTTTCATCACGTCAAGCGGTTCGTGCTTCACCATCATCTTGTAGGCCATGTTAGCCGCCACGATGAGCGAGAAGAGAGCTGCCAATGCCATACACATCTGCAGGATCCACCAGTAACCACCAATTATTACAAGCGGATAAAACCATATAGAAAGAAATCAAACGAAATGGGATAAATCTAACTGATTTATAATTAGTTATGATACAAGGCTGATTTTTGACTGCATTGTTATATTTGCCTAATTTTGGATATAAAAACGTCTGTTTTGTCCCGTTTTTGTCCCGTCTTGAATTATCTTTGCATTGCGCGTAAATAATTGATAAACAATATAGTAACAAATCAAAGAAAAAGATAACACAGATAGAAAATGGGACGAAAGAAGAAAGAAATCAAAATGAAAGAGCCTGTACGCATACGCGAGAAAAGGCTCAATGACGGTAATGTGAGCCTCTATCTCGACATCTATTACAGGGGTGCGAGGAAGAAAGAGGGGCTGAAACTCTACCTTGTGCCGGAAGTCAGTTCCGCTGCGAAGTTGCAAAACGCAAATACTCGCAAGTTGGCAGAGCAAATCAAGGCACAGCGCATACTTGACATCCAGCAGCAGGGAATTGTGAACTGGGAAGACGTGAAGAAGTCGAAGATGACGCTTAGCGCATGGGTGGAACAATGTGCCACGGAGGACTGCGGTCTTTCTCCGGCAAGTATGCGGTCTAAACGCAACGCACAGGCAAGGGTGGAGCAATACCTATTACATATAGGCAAGCCTGACCTCGCCCTAACGGAGGTTGATAAGGATTTCTGCAAGGGCTTCATCGCCTTTCTGAGAACCTGCACCTTCAACAACGGGAAAAAGACGCTGGGAAGTACCACCTGCCGCATCTTCGTCAATCGCCTGACTGCCGCACTTAGCAAGGCTGTAAGGGATGGACTGATTGACCGCAATCCGTTCAAACTGCTGGAGACCAAAGAGAAACCGCAAAAGGCGAATGCCATGCGTGAATTTCTTACCATAGATGAGTTACGGCAACTGATAGCCACACCGTGCCGCTATGACATCGTAAAAAAGGCTTTCCTGTTCTCCTGCTTCACCGGACTTCGTTACAGCGACATGATGACTTTGAAATGGAGCGAGATACACAAGGCAGCGGATGGCAAGACACTCTACATCGAGCATGAGCAGGTCAAGACCAAAAACAGGGTGACTATCCCGCTCTCGGATGAAGCCTTGAAATGGATGCCTCGTAAGGCAAAAGACATTGACACCGTGTTCCATCAGCTGCGGATAACCTCTACTACGGTGGAAGTTGTCTTAGGCGAATGGATGCAGGAAGCCGGAATACAGAAGCACATTACCTACCATTGCAGCCGCCACACCGCAGCTACCCTGTTGCTGACCTTGGGGGCAGACCTCTACACCGTGAGCAAGATACTCGGACACAAGAGCATCCGAATGACGGAAGTCTATGCAAAGATTGTCGATAAGAAGAAAATCGAGACCATGAACCTCGTAAACAATATGTTCGTATAACCTATAAATGAGATAAATTTATGAAAGTGGAGATAAAAGAAAGGAAACTGACCGCCGGAAACCGCAGCCTGTACTTGGAATATTACGAGACCGGATTCCGCAAGAAGGAGAACCTGCACCTGTACCTCGTTCCTGACGATGCGCCCAACGCAAAGAGGCTCAATGAACAGACTTATAACAGGGCACGGGAGATACAGGCTCAACGCATACTCAACCCACCGACTTTTGAAAGCAAGAAGAAGCCGGAAGAAAACCAGAGGGCAAAGACGATGACATGGCTCGGTTGGTGTGACGAATACCTGCAATGCGCCATTGAGAAAGGCGACTGCAAGAAGATGATACAGCACAAGGGCGTTGTACGCAAACGCATTGCCGCCTACCTAAAACGGGCAAATCGGACGGACATCCTGCTAAAAGAGGTAGATAGGGACATGGTAAGCGGTCTGTTCAGATATATGCGTGAATACCGCAATCCCAGTCAAATCAAGTCGAACGGCGGCAAACTGGCAGACTTTACCCTTGTTCTGTTCGAGGAAACGGTAAAGGCTATCTTCAACAAGGCGGTGCGTGAGGGGCTGATAGCCTTCAACCCCATTCAAGACCTTGCCAAAGAAGAGAGGTTTCATGTGCCGGACAAACACCGTGAGTACCTGACTGCGGACGAGTTGAAACGCTTCCTTGCCGTTGAGACACGAACGCAAGCGGAGCGAACTGTACAAAAGGCTTTCGGCTTCTCCTGCATGACGGGGCTACGGCTCGGAGATATGCAACGGCTACGGTGGAGCGACATAAAGGACACGGGCAAGGTTCTGATGGTTTCCATTGTTCAGCAAAAGACCGGGCGACCCGTAACCGTACCACTCAATGAGTTAGCCATATCCCTGTTGCCACCCCGACCGGACAATGGAGAGGACTGCATTATTTTCCCATTGGTTAAGAAGCCCGACAACGTGGCGAAATACGTGCGGCGTATCAAGGAGAAGGCTGGGATAGAAAAGGATTTCACCTCCCACAGCAGCCGCCACTCGGCAGCTACGCTGGCGATAACGGCAGGTGCGGAACTCTATTCGGTCAGCAAGATACTGGGACACGGCAGCATCGTTTCCACACAGGTATATGCTTCGGTGAACATGGAAAAGAAAGCGGATGCGGTAAATCTGACGGATGGCATTTTCGGTTAGTCAAATACCGACAACATGGGGAGGAAAATTGTTATTCCTTCCCTTTGTTCGTTTTTGGCATATTAAGCCTTGAATGTTGGTGTTAAAGAATTGTTTACTACGATTAATTTTCAGTGTTTTGCATTTATAGAACCAATAAGGGTACAAATGAACTAAAAATCAATCTTGAAACACTGATTTTCGTCTGTCAGCGAGGGTTCTTTAAGGGAATTGTATTATCTTTGCATTTGGATTGAGGCAACTCTATCCCCAGACATACGAAATTTGCTTAAGATACAGAGCCTTCGAAATAAAAAAGTTGTGTTTGCGATGCAATGTTTTTGCATTTTCGGTATTTATTATGTAGTGAACAATTAAAACTTAAAAAGGATGAAGAATAAAAACTTTTTCAGAATGCTGCTCATGGCATTTTTCACCGTGGCAGGATTGACTGCCTGTAGCGATGATGATGAGCCAAAAGATTCAGTCAAAGAGATTAGAATGCTGGTTTCTTCAGGAACTGGCGTAACGTATGCGTGGGGTGATGACATGAAGGAGAACCCCATAGAGTGCCTGCTCGTCAAGACGGAAGGTGAGTCCGAAGAATGGAAAAACCTTGGATTTGAACAGATAAAAGGCTTTTCCTATGAACGTGGACACGAATATTATCTCTCGGTAAAGCGGACAATTCTTGCAAATCCACCTGCGGATGCTTCCGACCGCACATACGAACTTATCCGTGTCCTTGAAGACAGACTTGTGGCAGACCCTGAAGTCCCGGTTGACAAGGAGATAAAATCGGAGGAAGACATAGAATACTATGACCTGTGCCCTTTCAAGAAGTACGCAATCAGCAAGGAGCTCGTTGTTGATAAGGACGGTAATATATATTACGGCGATGGCTCATCACTGCCGTCATACGAGCATGCCCGTGTATGGCTTGAAAATATCCTTGACCATGAAGATCCGAATTGGGTGAAATTCCAGACTGTGCCATTTCAGGCTACATATTCGTATGTCTTTTCACCGTTTACTGATAAAATTCGTTTGGTGCGCAACGAGTCTTCCGGTCCGATGTTCAAGAATGTTGTTCCCGAAGATGAGTTTACACGCATTACCCAATCCATGAACTCCGGCGAAGAAGTCCGCTATGCGCTTATCCTTGCCAATGTCTATAAAAAAGGTCTTCAAAAGGTGGAATTTACTATAAAGAAACAATAAGATGAAGAAACACAATTATTTCACAATACTATTGGTAGCCATTCTTGCTATGATAGTGGTAACATCGTGTATTGACGATGACGAAGAAGGTAGGAAGGTAACCGATTATAAGGAATACACGCTTACAGTGGCTTCTGTAAAACTCCCCGGTGTTTTAACATCGAGTGGTAGGAATGTACTTGCTGATGTATATGCTGTAAAAAACGAGCAGTCCACCGATTGGGAGGCTCATGGTAGCATCGGTAAGTTTGAATATGAAGAAGGCTATGAGTACCAAATACGCATCAGCGGAACGAGCTATCTGGATTATAATATGGGCGATCCGGCATGGACTGAATACGAGCTATTGGAAGTCATATCGAAAGAACGCAAGGACTCTGAAAATTTACCGCCTCATTTCATACCGGACTGGTATTTTGAGCAACATTGTCCGTATATCAATCCTGAATTTGCCTATGCCATTGATGCCGACAAAAAGGAGGATATAGAGAATGACCTTAAAACTGATGCTACCTATAAATTCGGAGGCTTGCGTTGTTATATTGCTTTTACCGGAACACGTAAATGGTTCTTATTGGATGCCGACATGCACACTATTGATAAAGGTACTCTGATTACGAGAAGTAAGGATATAACAGAATTCCCCGAGACATATAAACTGCTTCCGCCGGAAAGTAAAGTTTCCGGATATGGAGAGTTTAATTTTGTAACAGACGATGATATGGAAGACTCTGTAATGCAATATGATGTGTTTATATCTGCTCGGAATCGAAGCAGAGAGGTTGCACCGCAGAATGTTGATATATGGCTATATAAAGACCTTACGGCATATTATCAAAACAAATACCCAGAAGCCAATGTCAAAGCTGTCGTGATTCGCTATACGGTGAAGATACTATAATGACTGTCCTTGTCCTCTCTCAATCTTCCAATCATACTTCCCCTCTGCGACATCGCCAACCTCATTGAGTGTATGGCGATGTTTTATTTCGTCAAACGGCTGTTGGTGTTCCGCATAATTACAGAGCCATGCGCCGACCGCTTTCTGCTGTTCGGTGGTTTCTCCATATTCTTGCATGACACTTTTGATGTCTGCTGCTTCGGACGGGGCGAAGATTGATTTGTACTGCTCCGTACCGAAATGGATAATCGCATTGATGGCTCGCCTGAATGCCTCGCTTGTCTTGTAGAGAATATCAGCGATGATATTCAGAATATCCCGGCTCGATTTCAGCGCACCCTGCAACCGTTCTATGGTCTTGTCTTTCTCCGCTGTTGCCCGGCTCACCGCCATGCTGATGCGATGCTGCTCCCCGGTTTTCTGCTCCTGAAGCTGCCGAATAGCCTTGTCCCTCTCCATGCCAAGCGAACGGTTCTGCGCCAAAGCCCTGTCACGCTCGGCTTCCGCTTTCTGCTTCTCTTCTGTCAATGCCTTTGTCCGCTTCTCCATCTCTTTTTTTACCGCATCGGGAAAGGCTTTCTTAATGCGCTCGTTGTCGGCTTTCAGTTTGGCGTTTTCCTTTTCGATGGCAGCATATTTCCCTTTGCCCAAAAGGTTGGCAATACCGGACTTTATGCTGTCCGTGTTCTCCCGGTCTGCTTCCCGTGCCCGTTCCTCCTTGTCGGCTATCTCGCTGTCAAGTTCCGCACTGCGCCGTTGCCTTTCCTCGTTCTCGGCTTGCAGTTTTTCCTGTTCCGTCTTGGCTTTGTCCGCTTCCCGGACGGCTGCATCCCTTTCGGCTTGGGCTGCTTCCTTTTCCGCTTGGGCTTGCTCTGCTTCCTGCTTCTGCTTGGCGATGATGAAGTCCGTGCGCTCCAAATGCTCCTTGCCCGTCTGTTTCTTTGAGGTGCCCCTTTCCATCTCCAGACACTCAGCCAAAACAGTCTGCATCTCGCTCATGTCCTTCACGTTCAGCTTGCAGGACTTTCCCGTGTCATGGTTCATCCAGTCCCATACTATATGGGCGTGAAGGTTGGGCTTCCATGTAGCGGTGTCTCCGGGTACACCGTAATGTCCCTCGTCACGATGGATGAATATCTGCAAAGCTGTGATACCCCAACGCTGCTTGCACACCTCACAGAAATGCCGCAACTGCTCCATCGTGGTGTCTTCCTTGATGACAACCACGCCCTCCTTGATTGGCGTGCTGCCCCGTACTATGGTCACCTTTCCGGTCTTTTTGTTCACCTTTTCCCGGTCTTTGGTCTGCATAGCTCGACCTGTCTTCTCCTTGACCATCGCGGCTATCTGCCTGTTGCGCTCGGCAAGCGAGGTGTCGCCCAATTCAGGTGATACCCACGCTTCGTTCTTCGCCATGAGGTCGGTGCGTATGTAAATCTTCTCCTTGCGGATATTGGCGAGGTATTCCGCTGTCCGCCTGTTGTGCGGTCCGCTGCTTCCTACATTGCAGGGCTTTATGTTGATGGATGTCTTCTGTGCCATTGAATTTGCGTGTTTGGGTTTCTTAATGGGTTATTAGGGCAAAGCCTTAATCGGAGGGTGCAGGGAGAGGGTCACTTCCTGCTCCGGGTTCTAAGGGGCGGAAACCACTGAGCGGAGATTCCAAAGAGAGG
>JAZNQB010000246.1:0-8551 GCA_045589995.1 Paludibacteraceae bacterium | reverse complement strand
TGGATCCGCCTCCGAAACTGCCGCCGGAGGAACCACCGCTGCTGCTGTATCCTCCGCCACGACCGGAAGAGGAGGTGCTGCGGGTGCGTTTGGCTATTGTATAGGGCTCATCCCATTGGTGTCCGCAGGAGCGGCAGGTATGATGATGGATACCCCGTCCCGAAGAGGTATAAGTGGCATAGACGAGGATTTCGTCCTTCGTCCGCGCACCTTTCTTCTTGCATTGGGGGCATCGCGGCGCCGCCCAGTACGCCAAGCCGGCTATCATAGCGACGAAGAGCGCAAAGAGACTCAGCCCTTTCCAGGGTTGCTCTTTGGGTTCTTTGGGTAGATAACCGAGGAGCAACTCCTGCAGCGCCTGCTGGGTAGTGAGCCGTTGGGTGACGGCTTGGTTGCCGGCTAAGAGACCGGCGCCGTACTGCCCATGACGAAGCAGCGGGATGATATCATCGGCGATGATATAATAACAGGCTCCATCGGGCAGGAGTCCTTCCAAACCCTTGCCGGTGGTGATGCGGATATCGTGTTGCTGCATGGTGAAGAAGAGGAGCACGCCGGTATTCGTCTCGCTGTCGCCTATGCCCCATTCGTTAAAGAGGTCGTAGGCGAAGTCAAAAGCCTCCGCGTCGCCTATGTCGTCCAGAAGGACAGTGACCATCTCCACGCCCGTGAGGGAGTGCAGCTGCTCCGCGGCATCCTGAATGGCGTTGTGCTCCTCGGCAGAGAGCAGATGATCAGGATCGGTTACAAATGCCTTACCGTCTGTCGCTCGCGGGTTAGGAACCGTGTACGGCGTATAGACCTCTGCCATCAAGCTGAGAGTCAAGAGCAAAGAGCCAAGAGTCAAGAGCCAAGAGCCCAAAGTTCGGTTGATATACATAGTATCATAGTTATTGCGCCGGTTGCTCCGCAGAAACCGCATAGATGCGGGTGATGCGGAGCTCTTTCAGCGGCGTGTGTTGGTCTATATTCGCATAGTTAATCTGCAAGGGATCGGTACATACCCGCGCCAACGTGCCTTCGTCATAGGAGAGGTGCCACCATGTGCCGCCGGCTCCGGGAAGTGCCCGGTACTGCGGTTCGCGATAATCCGCCAGGAAAAGGACCAAGTCCTCCACCGTAGCCGTATCGGGCATGGAGAACTCGACCGGATGGTTATACGCATGCTCCGCCTCGCACACATCCTGACGCATGAACAAAAGGGATAATATAGCTGTCATAAATATCATAAGCACATGATTCCTAATCCAACAAAAAGGCATAAGACGAGCAAGACGCCAATCATGCCCCAGGTACCAAGATGAGTCTGCAACATATCCGTGAACCACTCCCAGTTAGCGAGCAGCCAGATGCATCCGACGGTGAAGATAATGACCCCGATGGCGTAGAGCAAGGCTCTGCCGCGAAAACGCATCACCCAGGCGTAGTAGATAGCCAGCAGGACGCCTGCACTGGTTAGGTACAGGGCGCCTTGCCAGCCTCGTGACATCCGGAGGACCCAGGCGTTGATTGCCGGTATGAAGAGGTACAGCAGTACCGCCACTACCACGATCCCTACTGGAAGAAGATATTTTAACAAGGTTTTCATTGTATTTCAGCGCCTAAAGCGTTATAAATCTTGCCGTTCCGCTCGATGAGCAACTGACCGTTGCGAAGGTACTTATGCGTTACGGGTGAGGGGTTATCGGTGGTGGAGTCAATGCCGGTAGTCTCGCTTGAGTCTTTGAAGACAGCGGTGATGGAGATGTTCTTTCCATTCTCCACGGTCAAGAGATAGGGGTTCGCCGTTTCGCCGTCGGACCACTGCACGAACTCGTATCCATCAGCAGGAACCGCGGTAATGGTCAGTTCGGTACCTTCGGCATACCATCCGGATGTGAAATTAGGTATCGTTCCTTGTCCTTCGGTAGCGGAAGCATTGATAATCGCGCCTTTCGGTGTCAGGCTATCGTCCACTTCTACGATCGGGTCGAGATAAACATTCTGAGCCGGCATAACCATATAACGCGGGTTATCGGTGTTGCCGTCAGACCAGCTGACAAACTTATATCCCGTAGCCGGATAAGCACGGAGTGTGACATATGTACCTTCGAAATAGTTATTGAAACCACCTACGGCGCAGAGGCTCTCAAGCGACGGCGTGAGGTAGTTGATCTCGTATTTGGGCGAGTTGTCGGATATATAGAGCGAGCGCTGATCCATCGCACCGGAGTTAATCTCGGCGTTAGTAAGTTGCAGATTGGCATTGGTCTTATCCGATACTTTGTAAGTCGCCTCGCTTGTACCGATATCTACGGTAGCGCCATTCACGATGAGGTTCTTGCTAAGCAAGAATGCCTTGCCGATAGTGCTTTGTCCCCAAGTAGTGGGCGTACTCAAGAAGACGGTGAAGTCAATATGTCCGGTGATGGTCAAGTCGCCTGACATATTTCCGGCATTCATATCTTTCACATTGAGGTTCAGGCCGTGGAAGGTCGAACCGGTAAAGGTCATACCTTTCATCGTCATCAGCGCAGCACGAATCGTATTATCGGTTGTTGTGCAAGTAACATCAATATTGTAGTCCAGCACAACGGTCAACGGGCCGGAACTACTCTCAAGGTCTTGAATAAAGCCGTCATTGGAGATGTTGTATGTACCATGGTTCATAGCAGTGAGTACACGGTTCTCATGGTCATAGTTCCAGACGCCGTCGCCGAGAATATCGTTGGAGTTCGAACCGGTTACCCGCGTGCCGCAAACCCAGAGATTATACGCGTCTGCAGGCGGTGCTACGCGGAAATGTGCGGTCAGTATCTCGTCTGCAGTTACCGTCCATTCCAGGACTTCAGAACCGGGAACAACTTGGTTCTGAGCATTCTTCCAATAGAGGAACTGATAGCCGGAAGCCGGAATGGCTTCGAAGGTCAGTTTGGTTCCTTCTTCGAATGTGCCGGTCGGACCGGAAACAAGTCCCTTTTTGACATCTTCCGTCTTGATATCGATGGTGTAGTAGTTGATTACTTCTTCAGGGAAGAAGAGTGCCGTATAAGTGGCATCCTTGGTGACGGTGATGGTACGCGTAGCGTCGATACAACCATCCTCGTACCAGCGGTCGAAATAGTAACCGCTCTTCGGCGTAGCCGAGATCGTTAATTCTGTGCCTTCGTTATATATGCCTTTTCCGGTCACTTCTCCTCTCTCTTCGCCGTTCGTCTGTACAAAAATATAGTACTGCGTGATATTCGGCTCCACCTGAATGACATCGCTATTCTTGAACGAACCGGTTTTGATAGTAGCATTGACGACACTGCCATAGGTACAATCTACAACCGGTTTCTTTCCCCATGCGTCGAACCAGCTGTTGTTGACCCACATATCGTGACATTTGACAGCGGATTGCGGCGTATGACCGCTCTCGGCGTTGTAGCATAACAACCGTACGCGGTTGGTGAGCGTCAGGCGGTGTCCGGGCAGCGTGATAGCGGTGTTATCGCCCGGCTTCATTACTAATGCGTCGCCATCTTCTTCGGTCAATGCAAAATGGTTAGAAGTGATGGTGAGGTCGCCATTGGTGCCGACGATAGAACCGTTTATGCGCCAGTAGCCGTCCACGACGATGCGCAGATCAAAATCCGAGAACTGAATACCGTTCAGCACATTGGTCGGATTGGAAAGGGTCTTGAGATAGAGGGTATTGGTGGCGTAGTCAAAGGAAGCCTTGAACTCCTCCCACGGCATAATATCGGTGCAGTTGTCTTTCGTTACCTCTACTCCCGAAACAGAAATCTCCGGCTCATAGGCAAAGCGGACGGTCTTACTAGTCAGGTCTTGCGTCCTGAGAGCACTAACCGTCGATTTCGTACCATTGATATACACGCCTGTGGATGTTACGTTAGCGAAGTTATTGAGGTGGTCCGTATAAGAAATACCATAGATGGTGCCCTCTTTCAGTTCGCCATTGAAACCTTTATAGTATGTCAAGCCGGGGAATGTCGCATTGGCATCACCCAGTTCTCCGCCATATAAGTTAATGGTCACCTTCTCATTGCTGAATATTGGCTTCCTAATCAGGGTGTGTTGATTAAAATCATAGTAGGGGAAACCATATTCATTGCGAATAGAGGATAGATGTCCACCGTAGATATTCACCGTATTGGTCTTAAATTTGGTTTGACTCTCTATCCAACTTTCTTGTAAAACATTAGGACAATGATAAGTAACCGATGTATATTTATTATGCGAAGAATTATCTCCGATGGTTGCTTGAAATGTACCGCCGTAGATATTCAATACAGAGTTATTTCCCTCGCTCATATTCACTACGCCGTTACTTACGCCATAGAGACATGAATTATTCGCTTTATATTGGTCATAGTCTGAATTAAGAGTCGCCAAGTTGGTTGAAGCAAGGCATATAAACTGTCCTCCGCCCTTGCTGTCATAGATATTCAGTACACTGTTATCCCGCATCGTAATTGCACAGGAATACTGTGCATTTGATGTACTATAACGCAGCGTGAAACCGTTTAAATCCAGATTTCGCGTACGATTGCTCGGAACGACAAGATATGTGCCCTCAAAATGGCTCCAGTTAATTTCCCGATCTACGGAAATGGTGTCATCGTCCGCTAAATAATAGTCATTGATTTTTCCCATAGTCATTGCCGAGAACAACTCCTGATACGTCGTTACAGGAACTCTTACTGCCTTTGCGGGAATGGAAACCATCAGCGCTACCAGCGCTATGGCTAAAGAATAGAAAATCTTTTTCATAATTGTATTGTTTTAAGTATTCTGTTTTCAGTTTATTTCACCTCCGCGCCAAGGGCGTTATAGGTTTTGCCGCTGCGCTCGATGAGCAACTGACCGTCTTTAATCACCTTTGTACCTTGTACTTTGTCCCTTTGTACTTCGTCAATACCTTCGTGCGTCTTTTCCACGAAATTGGCATATATACCACTCGTGGAATCATCCATTATGTAAGTTGTCTCCAAGTCTGTTGAAAAAACCTTGTCCTCACCCGGTACTTTCCACCATGATTCGAACTCATAGCCTTCTCTTATTCTCTCTACTTCCAGTTTAATTTCTTTACCTTTAGGTACAAAGACAACCTCGTGACCTTCAAAGGCTATGCTTTCGTTGGGGGGGTACATCCTTTCGCTTGAAACGGAAATAATGTTATAGTCTAATGGAGGATTCGAACCCACGGTCAGTTTGCGGTAGAGCGAAGAGATAACAACTTGCTGCTGTTCGCCGTATTCTGTGGCTGTTCCATTGCGAACGATTTTTCCATCGGCAATGATAGCATCCGTAGGAGTCGTTATTTCCCCGCATTCAGCAACTAGATTGATGTTGTTAACGCGAATCCATCCGGGCAACAGAGAGAGACCCACTCCGTAAATATTAAGGTCTCCGTTCAAGGTCTTGATACAACCGTTAGCTCCGGTTCCTCCTTTTATGTCAATATTGACAATATAGTCTAAGTGAATGTCTCCGCTTAAGGCATACAACGCAGGGGCAGCACCGCAGACAATCTGCAGATTAGAGAAGTCCGTAGCTTCTATTGAGGAATAAATAATTAGCCAACCAGCGGTTTGAATAGCGGCACCGGCATATTCCCCAAGGTTTTTAACCTCAATGTAGTTATCGCCAATCACCTCAATTCGCAGGTTTCCTGCCGCCACGATAGCACCTTTACCATCCATGCGGATATCTGCATTATTAAGCGTTAGACAAGCGGCGGAAGCATCATAAGAGACGGTACCGTCACCAAAAATATCAGAGGCATTCTCGGATGTCACTTGTATGCCGCCTACGCTCAAACCGTAGGTCTCGGCGTTCATCATTGTGCAGCAGAAGAAGGCTGCGAGGAAAAGAGTAAATTTACGCATAATTGTATTGATTATTTAAGTTCATTCCCTTGTGCATTATAGGTCTTGCCGTTGCGCTCGATATAGAGAACGCCGTTGCGGAGAAACTTGCGGGAGGACGAGTCGGACTTGTCCGACGAGTCGGGTGTGTCTATGCCTTGTCCGATCGGGCGGAGACGGGCGGTGTAAGTCTCGGGTCCGGTGACTTTGTCGAAATACTTATCCCAGTCTTTGAAGGTCATACCTTCCGGATAGACCGCATTGTTAGCCACGGCATTCGCATATCCCTCAACGACCCAATCTTCCGTGCCGTACTTCAGATCAACCGTGAAGACCGTCTCGCCGTTAATGACAAACGAAATGGGGTAGTTGTTCTGGTCGATATAATCAAAAACGGCATTGTAGGTCTGGTTATCGGTAACAGCCGCGAGCGCAGGCTCCCAATACTTGAACTCCAGATCAGCAGGCATATCCACCTGATCGAGGAAGAGCGATGCGAGGTATTCGACATCGGCTATGGTCGAACCTTCGTTCAAGAGGAAGGATGCTTTGGGTACACCGTTCACGGCAAACTGGATAGTACATTTCGTGACGGTGGCGGCGGGTTCGATTACGGCTTCGTAAGCACGTGAGACCGTTACATCTGTAATCTCGGGATTCCAATGTTTGAAGACCATTCCTGCAGGAACTGCCATTTGCTGCTCGACGAGTCTGGCTTCTGCTTTGACATCCGCTGCGGGTGTGCCATACTCCATAGATACCGAGTACGCCGTAGCGCCGTTAACGACAAAACGGATATCATAGTTCAGAGGTTTGACAGCGAAGTTTTTCCAAACGCTGTATGCTTTGTATGCCTCAAGGCTTTGGTTGGGAACAAGGAGCATGACATTGGGGCAATCCACATGATAGAAGACCTGTTGATTAACAGCCAGCGGTGAAGCGACACGGCAAACAATATATTTCAATGACACACACTCGGAAAAGGCCTCATTATCAATAAGTGCCACGGAAGCAGGTATAGTAAGCGAGTGCAAGGCGAGACATTCTTTGAAAGCCTCTTTGCCGACGAGCGCCACATTATCAGGCAGCACGATCGATTTCAACGACGGGCATTTGGCAAACGCCTGTTCACCGATAGAGATCAGAGCGGATGGCATAGTGAATGAAGCCAGAGAAGTGCAGTTATAGAGCATTTTGTCAGGAATAACCTCGAGACTATTGGCAAAAAGAGCATGTGTGAGTGCTGGATTGTTAGAGAAGGCGCCTTCTCCGATAGAGGTAACACTTGCGGGCACCTTTACCGAGTCCAACAAAAGACAAGCACTGAAGGCATTCGCACCGATAGATGTGATACCGTTCGAGATTGCGACGGAGGTTATTTTCTGGGCATTATGAAACGCCTCGTCTTCGATACCTGTGACGGTGTAGGTCTGCCCGCTGATTACAAAGTTAGCAGGGATGGTGATTTTGCCCTCCAGCGTACTATAATTGTCGAAAAACGGCGATTTTATAACGGTAGCCGTTTTATCGAACAGATCGACATCATAGTAAATACCATCCACTATCATAAAGGCATTTGCCGTGATTGCGCAGCAGAGGGCTGCGAAGAAAAGAGTAAATTTTTTCATAATTGTATTGTATTAAGTATTCAGTATTCAGTTTATTTCACCTCCGCGCCGAGGGCGTTATAGGTTTTGCCGTTCCGCTCGATGAGCAACTGACCGTCTTTGATGACTTTATGTGCTTTTTCACCAGTTCCGATAGCATTAATGTCCTGCGATTGCTTTACGGCATTAGCAGTCACTTCTTGTGAGTCGGGACTATAAGTAAAACTAATGTCATATGTGGCATTTTCGGGGATGTCGAGGGTCGCGTTTTCCGCCGGCCAGCATGTATTCCAATGACGATTCAATACCACTTTATACTCAACGGTACCGGCAGGAACATATACTCCTTCTTTATGTAACTGATAAACCATTCCGTCGAAATCCATGTCGTTTGCTTTAAGCGAAAGGTCCCATTCCCCGCCAAAGATTGCTACTGAACTGCCGGCAACGGTATAAATGAATGCTTCTTCAAACTGGCCGTAGATAAGGGTGGTGTTCTCGGTCATCAGTTGATGGTTTGAGTATGGGTTTTCAGTACTGAGGAGTTGGTTATTCTTGTCATACCAACCGGTGAAGGCATAACCTTCCGCAGGCGTAGCAGTGAGATTGATATAATCGGCGAGCTCAATCCAGGCATAAGCTTGGCTTTCCGTTGACGGATTATCGTTTACCCTCACTTTGTTCCCTACGTTCTTCGGCGTTGCGCCATAGATCAGTCTGCGCAGGTTAGAAGAGATGACAACTTGAGTGGTTTTGCTGTACTCCGAAGACGTTCCTGACCGCATGATTCGTCCGTCAGAAACGACCACTGCATCCGAAGGCGAGGTGATGGCACTGCGAGCGATGACTGTCCCGCCGGTACGAATACGGCAAGGCATCATATAAACGGTAGCGCCATCAATAATCAGTTTTCCGCCTGATTGCGAATAGATAGTTCCGGCTCCATTGCCTGCTCCCTGCAGATTGACACTAATCGGATTCTCAATGAAAATATCTCCTGTGTAGGACCAGATAGCCGGTGCCCCGTCGGTACCGGAAGTTACGATTTTCAGTTCCGCTACAGAAGAAGGATTTTCTTCTGATGTAATCAGC
>JAZNQB010000245.1:0-12427 GCA_045589995.1 Paludibacteraceae bacterium | reverse complement strand
CGCGTTCCTGTTCAGACACCTATCGGCACACAATATGTAACAATGGATTCTGAGTTTGACGAGACCACACTACAACGCATTGCTCAGACTACTGGTGGACAGTATTTCCGTGCCACCGACAACAGCAGTTTGAAAAAGATTTACGAGCAGATAGACCAATTAGAAAAGACCAAATTGCGTGTACGCGAATATTCGAAGCACACTGAGAATTTCGCGCCATTCTTATATGCTGCCCTACTCTGCTTATTGGGCGAAATAGTGCTGCGCTATTTTGTGCTGCGTACGATTACACAATAATGATTGACCATTGAAAACAAATATAGTATGTTTCGATTTGCAAATATAGAAATGCTATGGTGGTTATTAGCTATTCCTGTAGCTATAACCGCTTATATCTATTTAACACACCGTAAACATAAGCAATTGCTTGCTTTTGGCGACCCTAAACTAATGGAGCAACTAATGCCCAACGCCAGTCATGTGCGTGGACATGTGAAGTTTGGTTTAGTTCTACTGGCTTTAGTCTTACTTATCATCTCCTCCGCCCGTCCACAATTCGGTAAGTCAGAGCGTACAGAGAAAAGGCAAGGTATTGAAGCTGTAGTTACATTGGACATCTCTAATTCCATGTTGGCTGAGGATGTAGCACCTAATCGTTTAGATCGCGCGAAACAGATGATGAGCAAACTCATAGACCAAATGGTGGACGATAAGATAGGCGTAGTGGTTTTTGCTGGCGACGCATTCATCCAATTACCTATCACTTGCGACTACGTCTCGGCTAAAATGTTCCTCAATACCATCAAACCTGAATTGATTAAGACACAAGGAACGGCAATCGGGCAAGCCCTGAATACCTCTATGCGTTGTTTTGGCACACTCAACCCCGAGGACGAGAAAACTATTGCAAACGCTAATCGTGCTATCATTCTCATCACAGACGGCGAGAACCACGAAGACGATGCCGTAGCAGTTGCGCAACGCGCGAAAGAATTGGGAATTAAGATTATCGTAGTGGGTATTGGTAAACCCGAAGGAAGTCCTATCCCTATTCCCGGAACGAATGACTTTAGGAAGGACCGTGATGGTCGAGTGGTGGTAAGTAAACTCAACGAACAAATGTGCCGCGAGATTGCGAGCGCTGGCAATGGCATTTATGTACGCTGTGACAACACCAATACTGCCATGAAAACCATTGAAAAAGAGATAGACAAAATAGCCACGCAAGAAATTGAGACACAAGTATTTACCGATTACAATGAGCAATTCCAAAGTTTTGCTCTTATAGCCTTACTAATCATATTAGTAGATTTCTTCATCTTTAATCGCAAAAATAAATCCATTACACGAATGGATATTTTTAGGGAGGAAAAACAATGAAAAAACATATTATAATCACATGCCTATTTTTATTCCTTGTTCCTTGTTCCTTGCTTTTCGCCCAACGCGAGGCAAGTGATGTACGCAAAGGAAACAAGCAATATAATAAGCAAGATTACAGCGCTGCTGAAATCAGTTACCGCAGAGCCTTAGACACGAATAAAGAGAGTTATGCCGCGCAGTACAACTTAGGCGAAGCACTCTTCAAGCAAGATAAATATCCCGAAGCCTTAGCTGCTTACGAGAGCGCTGCGCGTATGCTTGACAAGAATAAAGACAAAGAGCAAATGGCCAAAGTGATGCATAATATCGGTAACTGCCAGTTTGCTCAACAGCAGTACGATAAAGCGGTAGCTGCTTTTCAAGAGTCATTGCGCGCTAATCCGAAAGATAACGATACACGCTACAACCTTGTAAAAGCCATGGAAATGCTACAGCAACAACAGCAACAACAGCAAAACCAAAAGCAGCAGCAAGAACAACAAGAGCAACAGCAGCAAGAGCAACAGCAACAACAAGAACAGCAGCAACAAGAACAAGAGCAACAAATGGATCAAGAAACGGCAGAGCGTATTCTTCAAGCATTAGAGCAAGACGAACAGGATACTCAAGAGAAAATGCAACGCCAGCAAGGTAAGAAACGCCGCGTAGAAAAAGAATGGTAACACGCATACAATTACTACGATATGAAAAAAATTCTATTTATATGTTTATCTATCTGCTTCGCAGTTTGTTGTATGGCTGAGGAAGTAGTTTTTAAGAGTCAGGCGCCCAACCAAGTGATTGTAGGCAAACCCTTCCAACTCACATTCTCAGTCAACCACCGCGGTAAAGACTTACGCGCACCTGAATTCACCAACTTTGATGTGTTGGCAGGCCCATACACTTCTACAAGTAGCAGCACTTCGTTTGTAAATGGACACCGCACTTCCAGTTTTAGTCAAACTTACACTTACACGCTAATTGCCCAGCACCCAGGTACATTCACCATTGGTCCTGCTACTATCAAAGTAGATGGAGAGAATTACCAATCCAATGGTGTGCGTATTCAGGTACTGCCTGAGGATGAGCAAACGACGGAAGATAATACTACGGCATCTTCTTCACAGCGTCCACAAGCTCAAAGCAGTGGCAACGCGCAGGTGAGCAATAATAATCTATTCGTGCGTACCATTGTTTCTAAGACACGCGTACACGAACAAGAAGCATTGTTGCTTACATACAAACTCTATTTCGCTAATGTGGATGTGGCGCAGTTAACCAATAACATCAAACTCCCTGAGTTTACGGGCTTTCTAAAGCAGGAACTACACCTAGACAATATTCAGACGGAGTTAGAGCACTATAATGGGCGTAATTACCAGACGGCCATACTCTACCGCACTATCCTCTACCCACAGCATGCTGGAGAGATTAAAATAGATCCAGCCAACTTTGAGGTAGTCATTCGTGTGCAAACCAGACAACAAGTACGCAGCATATTCGATGATTTCTTCGCCTCCTATACCAATGTAACCAAAGCTATTACTGCACCAGGAACCACTATTCATGTAAGCAGTCTGCCATCAGGCAAACCTGCCTCTTTCTCAGGCGGTGTGGGTACATTCAACCTCACTCCTACTATCTCACAAACAGAAGTATTAGCCAATGAAGCCATCACTATTCGCTTAGATATCAGCGGTTCAGGTAACATGAAACTACTCAAAACGCCCGCGATAGACTGGCCTGAAGGTTTTGAACCATACGACCCTAAGGTGACCAATAATTTCTCCACCACCACGGCGGGTGTGAGTGGTACTAAGTCCATTGAATACTTGGCTATTCCTCGTAATGCAGGCGAATACACGATTCCTCCCGTGGCATTCAGTTATTTTGATATAGATAGCAAGCAATACCGCACACTCAGCACCCCTGAATACACCATACGCGTGAAGCGTAACGGCAATGAGAGCATAGCAGGGAATGAAGGAAGCGATGCAAGCGCCACGCCTGTTTATACTCCTCAAGAAGAAATCAAGCAATTAGGAACCGACATCCGCTATATAGATACCAAACCATTCATGGTATTACAAGGAGGCAAGAAATTCCGTCTCTCATCTCTCGGAGCAGGCATTGCATACGCCTATCTCTCTCCATTACTCATCGCGATGGGTGTCTTAGTCATTCTACGCAAGAAGATTCGTGAGAATGCCGATATACGCAAGGTGCGCTACAAGCATGCAAATAAAGTGGCACAAAAGCGCTTACGCGCCGCAGAGAAGGCATTAAAAGAGAATAACAAGGAGCTCTTTTATGCCGAGATAGAGAAAGCCGCATGGACCTATTTGAGCGACCGCTTATCTATTCCTACGGCAGAACTAAATAAAGACAACATAACGGCTATCCTAACACAGAAAGGTATTGAATCAAGTCTTATCACAGCTGTCAAGGAGGTACTAAGCACTGCTGAATTTGCGCGCTACGCGCCTACCTCTGATCACGCAATGGACGATTTATACAAAAGCACTACACAATTGATTAACCAATTAGAACAGCAAAAACTATGACACATAACACCTTCCATACCATGCGTATCACTGCAATGATGGCTGTCTTCTTCTCGCTATGCACGCCTATGTGGGCATCGCTTGCCACTTTTGAATCAGGCAATACAGCCTACGCAGATGGTCGTTACCGCGACGCGGTGGCTCTCTATCAAACAATTATAGCAGAGCAACCAAACACCAAGGCGTCCGAAATGGCGCGTGTGTATTATAATTTAGGCAATGCCCAGTTTAAGCAAGGCGAATTGGCACAAGCTATCTTGGCTTATGAGCGCGCACTGCGTTTAGATCCGCGCAATGAAGATGTGAAGCATAATCTTCGCTTTGCGCAAAGCCGTATAACGGATAATATCAAAGATAATGATTTCTTTATCTCCTCTTGGGTTAAAGCTGTGCGTAATAGTGCGAGTGAAGAAGTATGGCGATGGGTTTCTATAGGATTATTCATATTGGGATTAGTAGGTATTCTTCTCTTCCTACTCTCTCCTACCTTATGGTTGCGCAAATCATCCTTCTACATAGCCTTATTGGCATTGTGTATCTCGCTTTGCGCGGGTTTCAACGCGCGCTCATTAAACCAACGCAACACTTTGCGCAACGAAGCAATTATCACACAAGGAATCGTCAATGCAAAATCTTCCCCTGACCGCTCTGGTACGGACCTATTCACCATTCATGAGGGAACGAAAGTAACAATTGGCGAGACGATTGGCGAGTGGGCAAATATCCGCGTAGCGCAATACGAAGGTTGGATACCAATGCGTACTTTAGAACGCATATGATAAAACATACATATACAAAATAAGCAGAGCAATTGCCCTGCTTATTTTTTATGTCTTGCACTCTCCTTATCGTCTTGTACTGGTACTTGTTGTCGTAGTAGCAGGCTTGCGCGAGGTACTTGTTGCCGTAGTAGCAGGTTTGCGCGAGGTACTTGTTGTCGTAGTAGCAGGCTTGCGTGTAGAAGTAGTGCGCTGCACTGTAGTAGTTCTACCCGTGTTATCTGTTTGCTTAATAGTAGTGCGGGTAGTTCCATCTTTCTTTACACGGCTATCTATAGTCGTCTTCGCAGCGGGTTTGCGCGTGGTATTCGAACTCGTGGTCGGTTTCGTAGTCTGCGTAGCAGGTTGGCGTGTAGAAGTACCGCTCTGCGTAGAAGATGGTTTAACCGTAGTGGTAGTTCCTCTACTTGTCTGTTCACGCAGTTGCCCTGCATTTCGCACACTCACGCCCGAACCATTAGCAGACACGCGTCTATCAAAGGCATATTCCGGGTGTTGCTGACGATAGTCATGGCGGTTATGCGGACGCGTCATATGCGTATAATCATTATAGAAGCAATGTGTTGGATAATCACACGCATGGCAATAATGGTGATGCGTCACATAGGTCTTCACATAGGCTTGGTAATGTGTGATATAGACTGTTTTGGGTCGGGTATAATAGTTTGGCCATGCTCCATAGTAATAAGGAGATACCCACACCGAGTAGTTGGTATATCCGTACACATCCCACATAGGTGGTCGCTTGACGAAAGTAGGTCGTACTATATAGTTATATCCATATAGATAACTATCTCCCACCACTTCCACATAGAGTGTGGAGGCTCTGCGTTCTGCCACTAATGTAGCCACATCTTGAAAGACAGAAGGCGCCAAGCATGCTTGAATTAGATAGGCATAGTAATGCCCTTTTCGTGTCTCTATGACACGCAGATAGTCCACATATCCGTCTCTATTGAGGTCAAGGTTATTGATCATATAGTTACTGGAGTTCAGTATTTGCTCAAATTCTCTTGTGCTTCTTGACTCGGAGTATGCTGCCGCAACCGCATGCAGATCGAGATAAAAACTCATATCTGTATTGTAGTTTGTGACGGTTATTGTCTGCGCTGTTGTCTGTTTAGGCACACGTGTAGTGACATGTGTGGTATAGACCGTTTTGACGGGCACTACTGTCTCCACCGTAGGCGCCACGGTCCATATCCGTGTATAACAACTCGTTAGCATGAATGGTACTACCAAGTACCACAGATAGCGAAACTGATTCATAGCATTGCTTATTTAGTTATATTATAGTGTTTTAGCCACCTCTATTTCTTCGAATGACTCGAGCATATCGCCCACTTGGATGTCGTCGTATGCTTTGAGGCTCAAACCGCACTCCATATTGAGGCCTGCTTCCTTAATATCGTCCTTCACATGTTTGAGGGATGATAAGTCGGCGGTCTTGATTACGATACCATCGCGTATGACGCGTACCTTATTACCGCGTTTGATTTTACCTTCACGCACGATACAACCGGCAATAGTACCCACTTTGGAGATATGGAATGTTTGTAGCACCTCGAGTGTAGCGGTCACTTCCTCTTTCACCTCTGGTGCGAGCATACCCTCCATAGCGGCCTTGAGTTCGTTGATAGCGTCATAGATGATAGAGTAGATTCGTATATCCACTTCTTCTGTCTCTGCCATCTTGCGTGCTGTACCTGTTGGGCGCACATTGAAGCCGACTATCATTGCGTCGGAAGCCGCAGCGAGCATGATATCTGAGTCGCTAATAGCACCCACGGCACCGTGGATAACATTGACTTGTATATTCTCGGTAGATAGTTTGATGAGCGAGTCTTTGAGTGCTTCCACCGAACCGTCCACATCGGCTTTGACGATCACATTGAGTTCCTTGAAGTCTCCGATAGCCATGCGGCGACCTATTTCCTCAAGACCAATATGTTTCTTGGTACGAATTGACTGTTCACGCTGTAGTTGTTCGCGCTTATTAGCAATCTCGCGTGCTTCTTGTTCGGTAGGCAATACATTGAATTCGTCACCAGCCTGTGGTGCGCCGTTCAAACCGAGGATAGAACATGGTTCACCTGGTTTCACCTCTTTGATGCGTTGTCCGCGCTCGTTGAACATCGCTTTGATACGCCCGTGGAAAGTACCAGCCAGCACTATATCTCCCATGCGGAGCGTGCCATCTTGTACGAGCAAGGTAGCCACATATCCGCGTCCTTTATCCAATGAGGACTCGATGACCGAACCTTTGGCACGGCGTTTAGGATTAGCTTTGAGTTCGAGCAACTCGGCCTCAAGTAGCACTTTCTCCAATAGTTCGAATACTCCCTCACCTTTCTTGGCTGAGATCTCTTGGCATTGATAACTACCTCCCCAATCCTCTACGAGGATATTCATATTGGATAACTGCTCACGGATTTTATCAGGGTTGGCACCTTGTTTATCCACTTTATTGATAGCGAATACCATTGGTACGCCGGCAGCCTGTGCGTGGTTGATAGCCTCGATGGTTTGTGGCATGACCGCGTCATCAGCAGCGATGATGATGATAGCGATGTCTGTCACTTTGGCACCGCGGGCACGCATAGCGGTAAACGCTGCGTGACCAGGAGTGTCAAGGAAAGTAATATGCTGTCCGTTTTTGAGTTTCACATTGTATGCGCCGATGTGCTGTGTGATACCTCCTGCCTCTCCTGCGATCACATTGGCATTACGGATATGGTCAAGCAATGAAGTCTTACCGTGGTCCACATGACCCATGACGGTAATAATTGGGCAGCGTGGTTCTATGTCCTCTTCGTTAATCACCTCGTCGGCATTGATTTCCTCTACCACCTTAGCAGATACATATTCTGTTTGGAATCCGAACTCTTCTGCTACGAGGTTAATGGTCTCTGCATCTAATCGTTGGTTGATAGAAACGAATAGACCGAGTGACATACATGTACCAATAATCTTATTAACTGGTACATTCATCATGTTAGCGAGGTCATTAGCAGTAACGAACTCCGTGAGTTTGAGTATCTTAGACTGCTCTTGTGCTTCCATGAGTTCGAGTTCGTGTTTCTCGCGTTCTAACTCACGGCGTTCACGCTTGTATTTAGAGGAGTTATTTTTGCCTTTAGGTTGTTGGAGACGGCTAAGTGTCTCTTTCAATGCCTTTTCTACTTCTTCTTGCGTAGCCTCTCGTGGTTGGTTCTTTTTGTTCTTGTTATGTTTACCTGTTTGGTTACGCTTGTCGTCTGGGTCCACTTTAGCTGCGCCGCTCTTGATGCGTTCGCGTTTGCGTTTCTCGGCAGCCGCTTGTTGCTGTGCTTTGGCTGCTTCCTGCCTTGCTTCGCGTTCTTTGCGTTTTTCCTCTTTGGATTTCTTCGCAGGGCGTGTAGAAGTGTCGATGGAGTCGAGGTCTATCTTGCCCACCACTTTGGGTTGGTTCTTCACTTCATGCTTACCAAGTGTGAATATTTCCGGTTTCTTTTCCTGCTTAGGTGCGGGTTGTTCTGCTTTTTGCTCTTGTTCCGCTTGTTGTGCTTTCTCTTTAGCAGCTTGTTTCTCAGCCTCTTTTCTTGATGCTTCTGCAGCAGCTTCTTTTTCTGCTTTGATGCGCGCTGCTTCTTCGGCTGCTTTCGCGGCTTCTTCAGCGGCTACACGCGCTGCTTCGGCTGCTTTGGCTGCTTCTTCGGCTGCGATGCGTGCTGCTTCCTCTTTGGCTTTTTTCTCAGCCTCGAGTTCTATCTTACCTACGATTTTAGGTTGTGGCACCGTAGTTTCTATATGTATTGGTTCCTCTTGTGCAACGATAGTAGGAGCAGCGATGCGCTCTTGCCTCTCGGCTGCTTGTCGTGCTGCTTCTAATTTAGTGACCATGTCCTTGTTAAACTCTTTCGCGAGGATAAGGTACAATTCGTCATCTATTCGCACATTGGGGTCTGACTCAATAGGATAGCCGTTTTTCTGGCAGAAAGCCGTCAAAGTGGCCATTCCCACATTGAGTTCCTTGCATGCTTTGATTAATTTAATTGCCATATCGCGTGCTTGGGCTGACACTTCGCGCGACTCTCTGCTTGCGCAGTTCATATGGCGTCTTCGTGTCGCCCTGCGCTTTTCGGTCGGACTATCACTTCGTTAGCAGTCCTCCCGAGGAGAAATCGTGAATTGGTCGTTTTATCTATAGAGATAATCCTCTGCCCAATAAGAGGGGTTAAGGGTTTGTTAATCGTTTGCAAACTCAGCAGCGAGGACACGAATTACTTCGTCTATTGTCTCCTCTTCCAAGTCTGTTTGCTTGAGTAATTGTTCCTTACTCATGCCGAGCACATCTTTGGCTGTGTCTAATCCGATAGCCTTGAGTGCGTCGAGTACCCATTGGTCGATTTCGTCGTTAAATTCATCGAGATAGATATCGTCCATATCTTGCTCGTTTATTTCGCGATACACATCTATTTGGTATCCTGTAAGCATACTTGCCAATTTGATATTAAATCCACCCTTACCGATAGCGAGGGATACCTCTTCTGGTTGCAGATATACCTTAGCTGTTTTGGTTTCCTCGTCTATTTCCATAGAAGAAATCTTAGCAGGCGCGAGTGTGCGTTGGATGTACAGATTAACATTAGGTGTATAATTGATTACATCTATATTCTCATTGCGCAACTCGCGTACGATGCCGTGTATACGCGCTCCTTTTATACCCACGCATGCGCCTACTGGGTCGATGCGGTCGTCGAAGGACTCTACTGCCACTTTCGCGCGCTCACCGGGGATACGAGCGATTTTCTTGATAGCGATGAGTCCCTCTTTCACTTCTGGCACTTCTTGTTCAAAGAGGCGTTGTAAGAAGAGTGGACTGGTACGAGAGAGGATGATTTTGGGGTTTTGGTTTTTATTATCCACCTGTACTACGACCGCGCGTACTATTTCACCCTTACGGTAGAAATCCGATGGGATTTGGTTTTGTTTAGGCAGATAGAGTTCGTTTCCTTCCTCGTCAAGTAATAACATTTCTTTTTTCCATACTTGGTATAATTCTCCGGTTACTACTTGTCCCATCATAGATGAGTATTTGAGGTATAGGTTTTCCTTTTGGAGCTCTAATATCTTTGATGCCAATGTTTGTCTGAGGTTGAGGATCATACGACGGCCGAAAGAAGCCAAGTCCACCTTATCGGTAAAGTCCTCTCCTAATTCTATTTCGTCATCGAACTCACGCGCCTCGCTGATAGCGATTTGTGTCTCTGGGTTTGCCACATCATCGTCCTCCATAACGAGTCGGTTACGGTAGATTTCCAAGTCGCCCGTGTCAGGGTTGATGATCACATCATAGTTCGAGTCCGAACCATACATTTTTGCGATTACATTACGGAATGAATCTTCCAATACATTGATAAGAGTCTGTTTGTCAATACTTTTTGACTCTTTAAATTCTTTAAAGATACCACTCAAATTGATTGTTGAGTCTTGTTTTGTTGCCATATATTTGTATTTTATATTTTAGATTGCAGATTTTAGATTTTAGAATTTCAAGTCGTACTTCACATATTCCGGTTCGTCATAGCGCCAGGTATAGGTTACCATCTGGAGTTGTTTCTTCTTCTTTCCTTCCACTACCACTTTCTCTTCCACTTCGATAGAGAATGTATCCTCATCTACAGACACCAACTGTCCTCTGTATTTCACTCCTTGTCCTTTGTCGCCTTTCGCCATCACTTCCACATCGTGTCCAAGGTTTTTCTCAAACTGCATCTTGGTTTTGAATGGGTCGGTAAGGCTAACGCTTCCCACTTCGAGTGAGTAGTCTTCGTCTCCAAGTTTCTCCACAAGGAAATGGTTGAGTGCTGCGCAGAACTCCACATCCACGCCGGCGAGTCGGTCCACCTCCACGAGTATCTCGTTATCTGCTGAGATAGTGAGTGTGATCAACTCATAATCGGTACCGTTGAGGTACTCGTTGATCCAATTTTGTATGTCTTGTTGTGTCACCATAATGCGTTTTTATATGCGAGCGAGGGAACCTTTTCGGGTCCCCTCGTTCATTTCACGGTGCAAAGGTACAACAAATTTTTCACATACGCAAGTTTTTTTGGTGTTTTTTTTGCAAATAGAATAGAATTCTATGTTTTGTGGGCGGCTATAGGCAGCATATGCTCGCATAATGCGGCATATAGACGGACACTAAACGAGGTACGCAGTACTGGCAAAAAAACACCCATCTTTGCGTATGGACTGCAAAGTGCGACCGTACCTTCGGAGGGAACCCACCCCGTAGGGGAAGGGGCGTGCCGAAGTACAACATTTTTTTGGATTACGCAAACTTTTTATAAAGTTTTTTGCTTTTTGCGGCACTTTTTAGTTTATTTCTGCCAAAATGGTAGCCGAATAAGGTGCTACTTGCACTTTTCCGCCCTCTATTGTACCCATTCCGTTTGCGTTCGCTTGTGCATCGTGTGCGAGCACGGTGTAAGTAGCCTGTGGCACCTCAGCCTCCATTGGTTCAGCCGTACCATTGAGTAGTACGATGAGCGAAGAAGCAGTGTCAATACCTTGTAGGTCTTTGATGCGATAGATGATAAGTCCCTCTTGTGTAGTCTCTGGGAACTCTACATGGTTCTTCACTAATTCTGCTGTGCCTAAGCGGAAACCTTTATGCTGGCGGCGGATCTTGATGATCTCGCGGTAGTATGTGTATAAGTCATTATAGGTTTGCTTATTCGCCCATTCAATCACATTGATAGAGTCAGGACTTTGATAACTATTCTCTACTCCTTGTTTGGTGCGGAAGAGTTCCTCTCCGCCGTAGAAGAATGTCATTCCTTGCGAAACCATCACAGCCGTCTGTGCGAGTTTATTCATGCGCAATTTGGTTGCTTCTGTCTCTTCTGCAGCCGCCACTTCGATACGGTCGCGTAAGCAGTAGTTGTCATGGCAAGTGATATACGACACATGTTGCATAGGTTCGCCGCTCCAGTCAGGGCATGCCACTAATCCGTAGCGCACGGCGTCACGCGAAGCGGTGTTGCCTGATGCGAATCCTCTATGGTGGTCGAATGGCGAACCGATGAGCGCATTGCGTATGTCATCGCTGAAAGCGCCCACGCGAGGCATGGTGTAGGTCCATTGCTTCATAGCTAATTGCTCGTATGGGTAAGCAGGAGAAGAAGCCGCCCAACCCTCACCATAGGTGATGATAGAAGGGTCTATCTCGTCCAAGGCAGCACGTATCTGACACATTGTCTCTTGGTCGTGGATTCCCATGAGGTCAAAGCGGAAACCATCTATATGGTATTCGCGTGCCCAGTAACATACTGACTCCACCATGAACTGACGCATCATCTGTTTGTCGCTGGCGGTCTCGTTGCCGCAACCCGAACCATTGGCATAGGTGCCGTCCTCGTTCATGCGATAGAAATACTGCGGCACTACTCTACCCAACGCACATCCTTCTACGCTGTAGGTATGGTTATACACCACATCCATGATGACGCGTATGCCTGCTGCGTGGAGTGCTTGAATCATCGTTTTCGCTTCGCGAATACGCGTAGCCGGGTCGTATGGATTAGTCGAATAACCGCCCTCTGGCACATTGTAGTTCACCGGGTCATATCCCCAGTTGTATTTATTGAGGTCGAGTGTCGTTTCGTCTATTGAACCGTAGTCGTACATTGGCAGTATTTGGATATGTGTGATACCCAATTCCTTGAGGTGGTCAAT
>JAZNQB010000244.1:0-5553 GCA_045589995.1 Paludibacteraceae bacterium | reverse complement strand
TCCACCGATAAAATGCATGCGTGGGAAGCCCATGTCATTCGGAAGTCCCTGTACCAGATTGGCTAAATTGCCATTAATAAAGGCAGGATTAGTTGGCACATTACTACTGTAACTCAGTACGGTGCCTAAATGACCTTGTCCATCGCCAACTACATAAGCAATATTAGCATGGTAGTCCAAATTCACCTGGTCCATGGTAGAACCCTGGTCCACCAATTTGCGTAAACCACCTTGATAATTACCTTCTGCCCAGTAGAGTTCTTTTCCTACTTGCGCCACCATGCCATATTGCTTGAGGTCATTGCTGGTCTTAACGCTATTTTTTATAGAGCCGTCCCAATCAATCGGCAGTACAGTTAAGTTTGTTAAATCAAACAGCGCGCCGTCTGTCTTACGGATTAGGTAATTGAAATGTCCCGTTCTAGTACGGCTGGCATCAATCTGCTCTTGCACGAATTTGCGCGCTTCTGCAGGTAACGAATTGATATCGTCGCAGTCGTACTGACAGCCATAGAGCCAGAGGTAATCTTCGCCAACAGAGAAGATATTCTCGATACTCAGACGCAAAGCCTTGGTGTTGGTGGTCGAGTCCACTTCGTTGAAATAGAAGATAGCGGCGTTCATATTGCCGTTTTCATCCACGGTGTAAAGGAATTTAGTTTGCGGTTTTTCGCCTTCATCTGCCGGCATTTTACGCGGAGCTTTGGATCCTCCGTTACCCTCTTGTACCAACGCAAGAGCTTTTGCGTTGTTCAGATTGACGCCTTTGAAGGTCAATTTGCTGCTCGAACTTGGTTCGTCTTGACACGATACAAGCATTCCGATTGCTGCAATCAGCAATGCTAAAAAAGAGAGTTTTGTTTTCATAAAGATTATAATTTGTTGGGAGTTATACAAACAAAGAGCGATACCTGATATGTTCGTTTTAATGTTTCGGCTGCAAAAGTACTACAAAAAAATGGAATATACAAGACTTTGGACGAAAATAATAATGCTTGCATTTTTTTTACAAAAAAAAGAGACCCCGAAGGGTCTCCTTTCTTGTTTAGCGCTGCGCCTTTTTATCTCATTTCTGCGCCCTGTGCGTTGAAGGCCTTGCCGTCGCGGAGAATGAGGAGTTGGCCGTTACGGAGGATCTTCTCAGAGCCGTTGGACGGAGTGGCTACCTGGTCGATAGCGGTCGGTTGCAGCGGTGCGTTAGCCGGCTGGATGGTTACCGCCTGGATGTATGCACCGGCAGTAACGGCGTCTTCCATACGGGTAGCTATACGAGCCGGAGCCGAAGAACCGCCTGTAGCGTGGAGGTATATGACTACATGTACCGGATTAGCCACATTGTAATGAACGGTAGCCTCACCGGGTGTCGTCTGCGTGATGGAGACAGCAGCCTGACCTTCGATTTGCAGGTTCAGATGGTATCCCGGGAAGGTCTGGCATTGAACCTTGATGTCGCCTTCTCCGGCAGGAATGTCGAAGGTCAGCGAACCCGGCAGGAGTGCCATCCATGCACTCGAACCCGGAACCAAGGTCTCCAAAGCATCGGCTACAGCTTGCTCGTCAAGGGTCGTAGTGATCACCAGCTGTTTGGAGACATCATCGAAGGTGTTGGAAGCGTCTGCGCTGAAGATCACGTTCTCGTTGCCATCCGGGTCGGTCTCCGTAAAGCTGATAGTGGTTACTTCATCTTCCGGAACGACGAGAGGTATCTTACCGATCTCAACTTCCCAAACCTCTTTGCCAGCGGCGCCGCCTTCTTGGACTCCGTTGATATTAAAGAAGCCTTTTTTGGTCTCATCCCAATAAACATAAGGAGTCAGGACATCTACTCTGCCGACATCTTTTCCGCCTTTCTCAAATACCTGGCAGTGGATAGCTATGCCGCCAATGCCGAGTGCTTTTGCGTGTACATGTCCGAACTTAGGATCTGCCTCGGAGTTCTTGGTAACGGAGAGGAGATTACAGAGGATAGCTGCGCTCTGACCGGTTGCGAACAATTTCGCTTCGTGTACCTTTATTGCTGTAGCGCGGATGGCCATAGCCGAGGTCGAAGCATTCGCCTCAAGGGTAAGGGAGTCTTGTTTGCTCTCGCTGCGGATAACCAAACTACTGCTCGGAACCGCGATGCAACACTCAGCACCGGTGATGGTACAGTTTCCTTGGAGCATAATGGTGATATCCCGCTCGGCGAGGATGACATTCGCCTTGATATCAGCGCTCAAGCCCGTAACATCTGCGTACCAGTCGTTGAGATAGAGGATGCGGTGCTCGCGGTCGAAAGATACTTTGCCGTTACCCAGTACGTCGTTTGCGTTCTCGCTGGTGATCAGAACACCCATCACGGTCACGCCGCTGGTCGTCACATATAAGTCGTAGAATGCTTGTGCGTTCGCGTAAACGGGGTTATTGGAGATGGTAGCACGAATAGTGGTGGTACCTAATTTATGCGGTGTAATTGTCGTTCCGTCGATAGAGATATCCGCTACGGTCGGATCTGTAGATACCCAGAAGTTGATAGGCACATTGAACGGGTTGATCAACTCAACAGGCGTGAAAGGAATACCTAACTCCGTCTCGGCAAAGTCAGATGCGAAACGAATCATAGGCTGTCTCTTAACCACTTGCAGGTAATAGCTTGCCGAATGACCTACATACTCGTCGTTCTCCTCAAAAGTAGCGGTGATCTGGGCATTTCCTTCTGCGAGCATGGTTACGTTACCTTGGTTATCTACGGTAGCGACATCCGGGTTGCTGGATACCCAATTAGTGATGGTTACGGTCTCATAAATCATCGTCGGGAGACGCTGGGTTACTTCGTTAACAGAGTCCATCACCGTCATGGGGCTGAAATAGAACGACGACGGCTTCTTCACTTTGAGTACATACGAAGCGGAAGCTCCGTTCCAGTTGTCGTTGCCGGGCCAGCTGAAGCTGATGATTGTCTCACCCGGACCAATGACGGTCACTTTACCGGTAGCATCAATAGTAGCTACGGAAGGGTTGGAGGAGGCGAAGGTGATCTCCGTAGGAGAAACCGCCTGTGTGGCCCAAGAAATACGTCCGGAGTTGAAGGACATGATCGTGAGCGAGTAGTTCGGCGTGCGGATTGTGCTGCCGCTACTACTACCTCCAACAGAACCGTCCTCACCGATACCGCCTTCAGCGCCACCACCGCCGGTGATAAAGGCTGCGGTGTACTCGGTTACTTCCTGACCATTCATCATAAATCTCGCTACCGGCGTACCTTTCGCAACGGTGTAGTGGATGGTGTGGTAGGAGTCGCAGTTATCCAAGCGGTTGTGCTCGGAGTAGGTCACATCGGCAGTGCCGGCACCTACGAAATAGGCACCACGGCCGCTTGCCCAAACGACAGCCTCGTTGGAGGTCTGAACTGTTTCGGCATTCAAATAGCCCACTTGAGAGTAATTGAATCCGCCCTCACCAACTGTTGCGGTAGCGTTAACTTCTAAAGCCGTACGGTCTGCTGCCTGGCCGGGGAAGAGATCCGGGGTGAACTGACAATCCTGAGCACGTAAATCTTGAGAAACGAGCGTTAGCGCGACAAGCGCTATGCTCCAAAGAGTAGATTTTTTCATGTTTTGAATTTGTTAGTGTTAATTATAGTAAAAAACGAATACTCTTCAAAACAAAAAAGCAGTACTTGGCATAATTACCAAGCACCGCTTATGGCGTTGCGAAGAATATATTCCTGCTTATTTGCGCCCCTTCGTATGGGGGGGGGTAAATTTAAACTTCATTTGCGGCTGCAAAGATACTGTGTTTTTTTGATATACGCAAGTTTTTGTGTGTTTTTTTTGCTATATAGAATAGAATTCTATATTTTGTGGGCGGCTATAGGTAGCGTAAATTCCTTTTCTCCTATAGTATTCTCCTCTTTATTTCGAGACTATAATTGGTGAATAACGCGGCTATATCCCGTGAATATCCCGTGAATCACCCGTGATGACAGAACAAATAAGTGCAAATATGGCAAGGCGAAGTGACAAAGGGACAAGGCGAAGTGACAAAGGACAAAGTACAAAGTATAAAGGAGCAAGGCTGAGCTCTTGTTTTTAGAATTCTGGATTTCTAGATAATAATCTCTAGATAAGATCGATAGCATATAGGATGCATCATGTATCGAATATGTGTTTAACTTATCCTACAGAGCCTTCGAGGGATACTTGGAGGAGTTTTTGTGCTTCGACGGCGAATTCCATAGGCAGTTTGTCCATGACCTCCTTGGCATAGCCATTGACGATAAGTCCCACAGCATCTTCGACGCCAATACCGCGTTGACGGCAGTAGAAGAGTTGGTCTTCGCTAATCTTGCTGGTAGTGGCTTCGTGTTCCACGATAGCAGTAGGATTGCTAATCTGCATGTCAGGGAAAGTGTGTGCACCGCATTTATCGCCGAGTAGGAGCGAGTCGCATTGTGAATAATTGCGTGCGTTAGTGGCTCCTTTGCCCATCTTGACGAGTCCTCGGTAGGCATTCTGGCTATGTCCAGCCGATATACCTTTGCTGATGATACGCGAGCGTGTGTTAGCACCGATATGAATCATCTTGGTTCCGGTGTCCGCTTGTTGGAAATTATTGGTGACGGCTACAGAGTAGAACTCAGCGGTAGAGTTATCGCCTTTGAGTATGCAGGACGGGTATTTCCATGTGATGGCTGAGCCTGTTTCTACTTGTGTCCAGCTGAGGCGTGCGTTCTCGTGCGTGATGCCTCGTTTGGTAACGAAATTATAGATACCTCCTTTTCCTTCTTTATCGCCCGGGTACCAGTTCTGCACGGTGGAGTATTTGACTTCTGCATCTTTGTGTACGACGATTTCTACTATAGCTGCGTGCAGTTGGTTTTCGTCTCGCATAGGCGCTGTACATCCCTCTAAATAAGAGAGATAGGCTCCTTCGTCTGCTATGAGTAGTGTGCGTTCGAACTGCCCTGTATTCATCGCATTGATACGGAAATAAGTGCTCAGTTCCATGGGGCATCGTACGCCTTTGGGTACATAGACGAATGAGCCATCGGTGAAGACGGCGGAGTTGAGTGCTGCATAGAAATTATCGCTGGCGGGAACGACCGAACCGAGGTACTGCTGTACTAACTCAGGGTACTCGCGTACGGCTTCGCTGATGGAACAGAAGATGATACCTTTCTCGGCTAAGGTTTCGCGGAAAGTAGTCTTGACACTGACGGAGTCCATGACGGCATCTACAGCCATGTTACCTGCGAGCATGGCTCGTTCTTCCAGAGGAATACCGAGTTTATCGAAGGTTTTCATGATCTCGGGGTCAATCTCGGTATTGCCTTCTTCGTTCTCTTTTTTTGTTTTAGGTGCGGCATAGTAGGAGATGGCTTGGAAATCAATCTCAGGTATGTCGAGGTGTGCCCATGTAGGCACTTTCATGGTTTGCCATTTGCGGAAGGCTTTGAGTCGGAAGTTCAAGAGCCATTCGGGTTCTTGTTTTTTCTGCGAGATGAAGCGGATAGTATCTTCGTTGAGTCCTGCAGGCACGATATCCGTTTCTACCTCTGTAGTAAATCCGTAT
>JAZNQB010000243.1:0-5955 GCA_045589995.1 Paludibacteraceae bacterium | reverse complement strand
TTGCCCTCCGACTTATGTGGGTTGGGTGGGGGTGGGGCTTAGTAAGCACTCTGTGCCCCATATGTCCTTGCTTGTTGCGCGCAGCACATGCTGGTGATAGTAATGGGTGTCAACACTGCCGTCGGGCATCGCTTGAGCACCTACAATACTATCTTCGGTCAACCAAACCAATAACTGATATTCCTTTTCTATGTCCGAATGAGCGGTAGTGGTTATTTCTACTTGTCGAGTGATGGTGTCAATCGTAGCTTCCGCACTGATGAAGGCATAGCACTCCTCTTGCATGGCTTTCGCTATCAAACCTCCCCATTGTAAATAATCGCTTAAATACCCATCTTCTGTCATAGCCATGTTTATATTTCCCGTGGGGAACGCAGTGGAAGCAGTACCGCCCATGTGTCGATAATAGGTATCTGCTTCGGGGCATGTGTAGTCGTACTGCGCCACGCCTTGTGTGAATGGGTTGGTGGCGGGGTGCATGGCCACTATGATGAGTTGCTCGCCATAGGTTTGCTGTAACTGGGCGGCATGCGCAGCGGCGGTAGGGCAGTTTACGCAACGAAATCCTGTGTATTCAATCAGTACATGCGTTCGTTCGGTAGATAGTGGAGTGGGGATAGGTATGAATCTATCCTCCTCGCGGATCACCTCGCAGCTGCTGAGAAGTAAGGCAAATAATACTATGTATCCTAATCGTTTTACCATGTGAAGTTATAACTCATGCTTATTCCTTCTTGGCGCGGCACATAACGGCATATGCCACCCGAACAGTTGTATCCATCTCGTGTCTTTGTATAACCTACCATCAGTCGATGTGCACCATGCGTGTAAGTCGCAGAAGCAGTATAGAAATGCTCTTGGGTAGATAAAGTCGTACCGCCTATATTATACATCCATTGCCCACTCAAAGACACACGGTTCCATAAATTTAGTTCGCACAATGCAAACAACCATTGCCCTTGGTGTTGTTTGGTGAATAAGTACTGCAATTCACCTCGTAGGGATATTTTGTTGGTGAGCTGTACCTTGCTATCTATGACGCCGATGGCTGAGCGAACCAACTCGCCTTCTCCTTCCACAATACGCTGATTATATGCCTGATACATCACCATTGCATTCAACCACCACCGTTGTGTTATGCGTTTATTCAATTCGATATTCACATCCGAGTAGTACTCGCCATCTTTCTTTGTGTTCACTGCCCAACTGCCTTTTTTAGCCAATCCGCGGATATGGCTTCCGCCTATTTTGAGTGTGGTGCCATAGCGTCCACCCATTGGTGTTTTGCGTCGCCAGTTGTAGCGCAACTCCGCTTGGAATGCCCATTCGCCATCTGCGTATTGCGTGGCGTAGGGGTATAATGCTGCCAATGTATAGGTGTGTTGTTGGGCGAAGGCAGGCATATGGTTGAGTCGTCCTGCCAATCCTCTGCGTTGTCGCTCGCTGCGAAAGGACATGTTCTCGGAACGCTTAATCTGACCCAAGATAGACATCCCTTTGCGAGAATAACTCATAGACACAAGAAATGCCTCACCATGACGATAACTGAATAGATTATCTGAACAAGGGTCATTAGCTTTATATGCGTACTCGGCTAATAAGTCAAAACCCTTTACTTGAAGGTTAACGCGCACATCGCCTGCACCCACCCATTGGGGTAAGTGGTAGCGGTATAAGTTGTTATTGATGATGGTTAGAATGGTGTCTTCTTGCTCGTATTTGCTCACATAACTGCCTCCTATCGTGAGATAAACTTCGCTCTCTTGCATACGCTTGGACCATTCTTCGATATTCAGTTCTATATTTGCTCCCAGCGCTGCGTCTTGCTTGTAGTTGTATCCCCACGCGTCGTCCTCGTAGCAGTTCCAATAACGGCGCTGCTTACCGCCTAATAGGGTGATGTGCATACCTTTGTAGGGGTCGATATCTATTTTTGCACCACGAAGCGCATTGTCCACACCCAGCGCCCTATCTTCGTATAGGCAGAGCACCAAACCCGAACCAAACTGCCCATATATATCACCCACGGATATGTGTCCCCAATTGAAGTCTAATGTGGCGCTTAGGTGACTAATGCCGTGACCATTGAAATCTTTTTCGTAACCGGGTAGGGCCCATTGTGTCAGTTCGGCTCGCGTGCGGGCAGTGATACCGCGGAAACCTATTTTGTTGGAGTCTTCCTGATGGATGTAATGAACGGATAAGTCCAAGTAATTATTACTCAAATGGTCAATCTTAGCCCATTCTGCACGAGGTGTGGTGCGTATGCCTGACACATCGGTAGTGGGGAATAAACCATCATGCTGAATACTGCCATTCACATACACCTCGCCGTGCGTAGCCATCACTACGCAGTGCACCAATAATACTATGAATAATGTTCTTTTCACTTACTTCAAATACTTGCGTATTTCTTGCTCGCTGCCATCGGTATAACCCATATGGTTGTAAACGATGTTTCCTTTGCTGTCAATGACGAATATATGGGGGATGTTTTGCACATTCATGGAGCGTTTGAGCGCCCAGTTAGGGTCTAATAGCACATGATATTCCCAACCTAATCCTTCCACAAAGGGTTTTACTTTCTTGCTGTCTTGTCCTTGGTCGGTGGAGACGATATACACCTCCACACCCGTCTCGTCTTGCCAATCGGCATATACATCGTGTATGGCTTTTAGTTCGCGCACGCAAGGTTTGCACCATGTAGCGAAGAAGGAGATAATTACTGGTTTGCCAGTTTTGCTCAAATCGGCTATTTGAATAGTTTTTCCATTGATATCTTTCAGACTGATAGCAGGGAGGGTAGCCCAAGTGAGACTGCATAACAGGGAAAATACGAATAATGTAATACTCTTTCTCATACCTTATTAATATATATAAGTTATATCCGCTGCAAAGTTACTACTTTTTTTGCGGATATGCAAGTGTATTGTTCTATTAATGAGATTTTTTGTATAATTTGTTTGTTTTTTGGCTTTTTGGAGGTTGCGACAGGTGTTTTTTTGTTGCCGTATGTTGTATAAATACAAAAAGCGCACCATGAAGGTGCGTTTTTTGTGTTATATGCTTGGTGTTACAACCAAGTATGTTTATTCTTATTTCTCGTCTTCAACGGCAGCTTGAGCAGCGGCGAGGCGAGCGATTGGCACTCGGAATGGAGAACAAGAAGCGTAGTTCATACCTACACGAGCGCAGAACTTAACAGAACTTGGTTCACCTCCGTGCTCACCGCAGATACCTGTGCGTAATCCTGGACGAACGGCGCGCCCTTTCTCTACTGCCATCTTAATGAGTTGACCAACACCATTCTGATCTAATACTTGGAATGGGTCAACGCTTAGGATCTTCTTCTCTAAGTAAGCAGGTAAGAATGAAGCGATGTCGTCGCGGCTGTAACCGAAGGTCATCTGTGTCAAGTCGTGGGTACCGAAACTGAAGTATTGAGCCTCTGTAGCGATGCGATCTGCTGTGAGGGCAGCGCGAGGAATCTCAATCATAGTACCTACTTCGTACTCTACCTCAATGCCATACTCAGCAAACACTTCTTTTGCTACGCTTTGGATGATTTCCTTTTGTTGCTTCAACTCATACAAGATACCGATGAGTGGTACCATGATTTCTGGCATTGGGTTCTTGCCCTCTTGCTTGAGTTCGCATGCCGCGCTGAGGATAGCGCGTGTTTGCATAGCGGTGATCTCAGGGAAGGTGATACCCAAACGGCAACCACGGTGACCCAACATAGGGTTATTCTCTGCTAATTGAGCTACGCGTGTTTGGATTTCCTTCACGCTTACGCCCATCTCTTTCGCCATGATTTCTTGACCTGCTAAATCATGTGGTACGAACTCGTGCAAAGGTGGGTCAAGGAGACGGATGTTTACCGGGCAGCCGTCCATTGCCTCAAGAATACCCTTGAAGTCAGCCTTTTGGTATGGTAACAACTTAGCCAATGCTTTCTCGCGTCCTTCTGCTGTCTTAGATAAGATCATCTCGCGCATTGCGATAATCTTCTTATCCTCGAAGAACATGTGCTCTGTACGGGTCAAACCGATACCCTTAGCGCCGAATTGGCGTGCTACGCGTGCATCGTGTGGGGTGTCAGCGTTAGTGCGTACTTGGAGGTGTGTGTATTTATCGCAGAGGTCCATGAGTTCCTTGAAGTCCCCGCTGAGCTCAGCAGCCTTAGTTGGGATCTCGCCTGCATATACTTGACCAGTAGAACCATTGAGAGAGAGGTAATCGCCTTCGTTATAAGTAACGCCCTCGATGGTCACAGTCTTTGCTTTGTAGTCCACTTGGATAGCTCCTGCGCCAGATACGCAGCATTTACCCATACCGCGAGCCACAACGGCAGCGTGGCTGGTCATACCACCACGAGCGGTGAGGATACCTTCAGCAGCAGACATACCTGCTAAGTCTTCAGGACTGGTCTCAATACGAACCATGATTACTTTGTGTCCGTTCTCATGCCACTCTTGTGCATCGTCAGCATGGAATACGATTTGTCCGCACGCAGCACCAGGGCTGGCTGGCAAACCTTGGGTAATCACTTTTGCTTTCTTTAATGCGTCTTTATCGAATACAGGGTGGAGTAGTTCGTCCAATTTTTGTGGCTCGCAGCGCATGATAGCTTCTTGCTCTGTGATAACACCTTCGTGAACGAGGTCCATAGCAATCTTCACCATTGCAGTACCTGTACGCTTACCATTACGGGTTTGCAAGAACCAAAGTTTGCCTTCTTGTACGGTGAACTCCATATCTTGCATATCGCGGTAGTGGTCTTCAAGTTTCTGCTGAATAGCATTCAACTCAGCATAGAGTGCTGGCATTGCTTCTTCCATAGATGGATATTTGCTTGCGCGCTCCTCTTCACTGATACCTTGCAGTGCTGCCCAACGACGGCTACCTTCGATAGTGATTTGCTGTGGAGTACGGATACCAGCTACCACATCCTCACCCTGTGCATTTACAAGATACTCACCATTGAATAGGTTTTCACCTGTAGCTGCGTCACGGCTGAAGCATACACCGGTAGCAGAAGTCTCGCCCATATTACCGAATACCATAGACTGAACGGTAACAGCTGTTCCCCATTCATCTGGAATTCCTTCCATCTTACGATAGAGGATAGCACGCTCGTTCATCCAAGAACGGAATACAGCGCAGATAGCGCCCCATAACTGCTCAACTGGGTTAGCAGGGAAATCCTTACCTGTTTGCTCTTTGATAGCTGTTTTGAAGCGTGCAACGAGCAATTTCAACTCATCTACATTCAAGTCTTTATCTAACTTGATACCACGGATTTCTTTAACCTCCTCGATGATAGCCTCGAATGGGTCGATGTCAGTTTTATTAACTGGCTTCATGCCAAGCACAACATCGCCGTACATCTGTACGAAGCGACGATAACTATCATAAACGAAGTGAGGGTTATTGGTTTTAGCAGCCAACCCTTCTGCTACTTCGTCATTCAAACCGAGGTTGAGGATAGTATCCATCATACCTGGCATAGATGCGCGCGCACCTGAGCGAACGGACAACAAGAGTGGGTTCTTTGGATCACCAAACTTATTATTCATTAGGCTCTCAACATGAGCAACTGCAGCAGTTACTTCTTCGTTCAGTGCTTCAACGATTTTCTCTTGTCCTACCTGATAGTACTCTGTACATACATCAGTGGTGATTGTGAATCCCGGAGGAACTGGTACTCCGACCAAGTTCATTTCAGCAAGGTTCGCACCCTTACCACCCAATAACTCACGCATTTGGGCATTACCTTCGGCTTTACCGTTACCAAAGGTATAAACTCTTTTTTTCTTTTCCATGTGTAAGTGTTTGTTATTTATAATTAATGATTTGTCTTTTTCGTTCGTATGCAACAGAATGTATAGTGTGCATAATTCGGGCACAAAGGTACACTTTTTTTCTGAATTATGCAAATATCTATTGATATTT
>JAZNQB010000242.1:0-4723 GCA_045589995.1 Paludibacteraceae bacterium | reverse complement strand
CATATCTTCTATGAACTGTTAGAAGAAGGCGGAACAATCGCTGCACACCGTATTGTAGGAAGCACAAGTGTTGATATGTCTGAATATGACTGGGATAATATTGATTTCAGCAAACCTCAGTCAGAGTGGCCTAAGATATATGGCGCAACTGAAGCATGCCTTGCAAATAACTACGTTCTTTCTAATATGGCACCTATAGACGCTACTATTGCTGCTGAACACAATACCACCGAAGGTGCTACATTACAAGCTTCTTCAGTCTCACAAGAGTGGCTGAGCCAACATGATTACGCTTTTGGCGCGAATATAGATGCACCTTGGGTAATGGACGACGCACTTCATCTATGGTTCGAAGGCGCTAACTCAACACTCGATATAGAGAGCGTGGTTACCACACCGCTTGTCAACCTTGTTAACGGCACATTGCAAGCAGAGGGAGCAATCACCGTCTATAACTTGAACGGTATGATTATCGCGCAAGGTATGAATACCATCAGCACCCAAGCACTCAATGCTGGCGTTTATATTGTCGCTGTGAAGAACAACAATAGTGCTGCTACTTGCAAGGTGCTTATTCCATAAGCATCATGCAGATAGACAAAACAAAAGAGTTCGGTTCGCCGAACTCTTTTATTTTATACTTTCCTCAATCGTCCTCTGTATATGGGTTGATTCTTACGACTGCTGATACCTTTCTTAGTGACATATCGCTTGTAATAGGTAATAAGAATAGTAGTAAGTGGAAGAGCGATAATCATACCTATCACACCTAATAAGGCGCCCCAGATACTCAGACTGAGAAGAATAACAGTTGGACCTAAGCCCGTTACATTGCCCATTATTTTAGGGACGAGAATCATGTCTTGTATCGATTGTACTACGATGAATACGATAGCCATCAATAGGAGTGTCAACCAGACGGGTTGTCCTGTCTGAGCGGACTGAAGCAGGCAAAGAAGAATACAAGGTGGAATGCCTAAACCCTGCATATAAGGAACGAAATTGAGTGCGCCCACTATCAAACCCATAGCCAATCCCATAGGTAAACCGATAATACTAAAGCCGATAGCGAAAAGAATACCCACACAAGTGGCTACTAACGCTTGACCGCGAAAATAGGAATTCATATTACGGTCTATCTCGCCTACTACACTCACAACCTGCGTACGATATTTGCGCGGCACATAATTACTCCAATTGGCGCGCAGAGTAGGGAACTCGATCAGCAAAAAGAGTAGGTAGAGAAAACCTATAAAGAACACTAATAGTTTACTAATGACGCTTATACCTCCGGTTATCCAGTCGCCAACTACAGCAAGCCCGTCTTTGATTGTTTCTGTTATCTCTGGTTTCTGAAGCAGTGATTCAATATCCCAATCGACCGTGTACGCGCGTAATTGCTCTTGAGCCTCAGGAGAGAGGTAGTCGTTCAAGTTAAAATCTGTTAGGTGTTTTTGCATACCTTGCCATGCCATATTCACCTGATCTATAATAGGTTGGCGCAGCATAACAACGGTTGTGCTGAGCACACCCGCAACAAGGACAAGTGTAATCAATACTGATAAAACACGGTTCTTAACGCGGCATTTATTTTGAATGAACCCAACAATGGGGTCTAATATGTACGCGATAAGAAAACTAACAAAGAATGGCAATAATACGCCAAATAATCTACTAAGCATAATTCCTATACTTGCTACTTGCTAAACATTCATTTTATATTATAACCACTCGGCTATTTTCTTAAACACCCATTGACCGAAGTATAAATAGGCATTATTGATGTCTTTTTGTATTTTGTTTTGCTGAATACCTGCCTTGCGTTGTAGGCGCAGGGTGTGTCGTTCCAACTCGTTGATGGATTTTATTTGTGTATAATCAATCATTTTCTGCCTCCTTTCTTAATAGTTCTTCTTCCATCTCTTGTTTTTCTCTAATGAAGAATATGAGACTTAATCGTCGAACAAACGGGTTGATAAACAATTGCTTACGGCAAACGATTGCAATCACGATAAGCAATAAATACAATGCGGCTATGATAAGTGCTGCAGCCCAGAGTGGGAGCACGATGGATAGCGCAGAGATAGCAGCTACGGCTAAGAATGAGAGTAGTGCAAAAAGCAGCAGAATGAGTGTCAGGGCTAATAGGAATATACCTAATACGCGACTTATTCCACCTATCAACCGCAGCTTACCTATTGTTGTTTGCGTCTTGAGATACGCTTTCAAGTCGGTTTGGACTTGATCAATATAGTTATTGTCCATCTGTGTTGGTGTTTACGGGTTGTTTTGTACAATTAGCGTCTGCCAAGTTTTCTTTTATTTTGGCACTGTATTCTTCTGCGCGTTTCTTGGCTTTTTCTGCTAAATCACTTAATTGTTTTCGTGTCTCGTCACCTGTCTTAGGTGCTAATAATAGTGCTATTGTAGCACCGACTGCGGCTCCTCCTAAAAAGAGTAATCCGCCTTTAATAAAATTGTTCATAATGGTCTTGTTTAATGGTGAATAGTACATTTATTTAATGGCAATATATTGCCTTAACTACTCTTCTGCAAAAATTATACCATATGCAAAGAAATTACAAAAAAATACAAATTCCACTTTGCAAATTTGGTATTTTCAAAAAAAAGTACTACCTTTGCAGCCGTAATGACTCACGCTGAGGGTATGAGGGTGGGCGTGTCCCGCAATTATCTTCTGTAAAAGTCATTGCAGACATATTTAATGGCGTTTACTAACGCTTGTTTTTGATCATTTGAAACCTGAGAAACTTCAAAATGTTATCTTCGAAAACAAGGCTGTAGTGGATGCCCATGGGTGTATCATACACTTGCACATACTTTGTATGTGCTTTTGGCTATATACACAGCGTGGGTTTCTACATTGCTTAGTCGAGATAACAGGTTTTCTCAGGACCTCAAATGACGGATAAGCAATAATAGAAATCCGCGTTTTTTTTGTGTAGGTTATGATTCCAAAAATTATTCATTATTGTTGGTTCGGAACGAACTCACTCCCGGAGCATTTACTTAAATATATACAAACATGGCGTGATTGTATGCCTGAGTGGGAAATTCGTGAATGGAATGAACAAAATTATTCTATTTCGACCGCTCCACTGTATGTTAGACAAGCATATGAGAAAAAGAAATATGCTTTTGTGAGTGATTATGTGCGTCTTGTAGCATTAGAACAGTGCGGCGGCATATATCTAGATACAGATGTACAAGTGTTGAAATCTTTAGAACCTCTTCTTGATAACAAAGTATTTATGGGGCTGGAAGAGTCATTGGCACATCTTCCTGGAACTTGTGTAATAGGGAGTGAACCACATTCTAAATGGGCTAAAATAATGTTGAGTCTGTATAATAATGTGGAATTTATTAAAGCAGATGGAACTTTAGATTTAACTCCAAATACAATGCGAATGGGTCAGGCTCTTTGCGACTATGGGATCAAACCATGTAGAAGAGAGCAATTTATTGATGAATTGGAACTTAAAATCTATACGCATGATTATTTTTCTCCTATTACTTCTACGCGTGTAATGCGCAAAACGACTAATACATATACTATTCATTATTTTGAAAATAGTTGGGGAAATAAAAGAAAGAGTATTATACCTAAAAGCCGAATATATTACGAGGTAGTGAATTTTTTGGTACAAATAAAACGAAAGCTGAAAGGAGTTAAATAATGGCATCAACATCATATATCGTCATCGTAGGCGATTATAATCAAAACCTCTTACAACATAAAGTTGTAGAATCAATTATTCAGCAAGCGAAAGCAGAAGTAAACATCTTTAATTATCCACGAATGAGTGATAAAGATACTGTTGAATACATTAGTGATACACTTCTCGTCCATCGTTATGGGTGTTCTGTGTCAGATAATAGAGAATCGGAATTTGTTCGTGATTTGATTGCGATAGGTGCAGAGCAGTATTATATTTTCCAACCAAATGTTACTATGATTCAACCACTTTATGATTTTATAGTACATCATTTTGAGCTATATGGCGTTGCATATAAAGTGCTCAATTTTGAAATGTAGTTATATTCCTCGTGTATCTTTGGGCATTTCCATTAGTTTTCCATTACTTTTCTAGTTATCTAGTATAATATCTAGTTCGGCTAGTTAATCTACTTCGTCCCGTATGTCTCATTCCGCTTAGCATTCTCCACCGTTCGCATCTCGTTCGCATCCTGAACGTCACAATAGGGTGCGTGCAGGATACATGCAGGGTTTTTCAGTCCATTTACGGTAGTAGTACGATAGCATAACGGGACCATGTCCTAAGATGACTATAAGATGAGGTAAAGAAACCTTAAGTAGCAGTGGCGCGAGAGTGGCGCGAGAGTGGCTGATTAACCATTCGTCGAAAGAGTGCGAAATAATAAAATCCGTACGGACATATAATGTGAATTGTACATTAAGATTAGCATTGCCGTTTTTGAAGTGAACAAAGTGAACGCTTTTTTGTAAGTGAGTAAAACGAACGCGTTTTTGTGAGCAGCCCATCGTGCCCGTTATGGGTCACGATTAAGCGGAAAGAGAATATTAGCAGGCTGCAAGCTCGCTTGCGAGCCGATAATAGGTGATTTACGCTCAAGGCCGCGTAGGCCAATAGCCATGCGGACGATAGGCTGTGAGTTTTTGATTAACTAAAAATACTAAATGCTGAATACTGAAAACTTAATATAATACTAACGAGGACTG
>JAZNQB010000241.1:0-2301 GCA_045589995.1 Paludibacteraceae bacterium | reverse complement strand
ACCTGCTATCTGCTCACGCATTTGGGTATCGGCTTGGATATTCTGCATGCGGTAGTAATCCATGATACCGAGGTTACCATTACGGAAAGCGTCTGCCATAGCTTGTGGCACGAGCGCCTCGGCTTCAATCACTTTCGCGCGTGCTTCTTGTGCTTTGGCTTTCATCTCTTGCTCATTAGCAATCGCCATCGCACGGCGCTCCTCTGCCTTCGCTTGCGCGATATTCTTATCCGCCTCAGCTTGGTCCATCTGCAACTGCGCACCGATATTCTTACCCACATCTACATCCGCAATATCGATAGAGAGAATCTCAAAAGCAGTACCAGCGTCCAGACCTTTGCTAAGCACTAATTTACTGATGCTATCGGGGTTCTCAAGCACTTGCTTGTGACTGGATGCGCTACCAATCGAACTAACGATACCTTCGCCTACACGCGCCAAGATGGTGTCTTCGCCTGCACCACCCACCAATTGGCGGATGTTGGCACGCACAGTTACACGAGCACGGGCAATCAACTGAATACCATCTTTCGCCACCGCTGCCACAGGAGGAGTGTCAATCACTTTGGGGTTCACACTCATCTGCACCGCTTCGAATACATTACGACCCGCGAGGTCAATAGCCGTCGCCATTTGGAAGGAAAGCTCTATTCCCGCCTTATTAGCCGATACCAAGGCATGCACCACGCGCTCGATATGACCACCGGCCAAATAGTGCGCCTCCAGTCCATCACGCTTCACATCAGCCAGACCTGCCTTGTGGGCCTCAATGAGGCAGTTCACAATCGTTGTAGGGGGCACCTTACGAATGCGCATCAGAAATAACTGTACCAAACTCACATGCACACCACTCACTACGGCATTGATCCATAGCATAAAGGGCACATAGTAGAAGAAGATGATTACCGCAATCGCTACCAATGCGATCAAAATCACATTTAATAATTCCATGTCCATAATATTTTAGATTTTAGATTGCAAATTTTAGATTTTAGACTGCTCCTCTGCCTCTTGTTTTTCCTTCAATCGATTATCTGCCAATGTAACCTGACTATCTATTTTCGTATCCAAAGCCATCTTATCCAACGCTTTGCTGCGCATGAAGCCCCAAATAGCCAATAGGCAAACCAACACGCATACTCCCAAAGTGATCATTCCTGCCACCAAACCCAAGAAATAATATGCATACATCACAGCGCCTGCCAAGAATCCAAAACCAGCCACTCCAGCTATTCCAAAGCCAGGCAAAAGGAACAACTCCATTAATAATAGCGCGACGCCCGCGAGCACTAATAATACAACTAAAAAGATATCCATGCAAATAGTTTTTAGAAAAAAACAACAATATTTTTTTTATTTCGGCTGCAAAGATACTAAATATCTTTGATATATACAAACAAAAAAAAATATTTTCTCAAATAAATTATTTATAGTACTTTTGCAGCCGATTTTTTTTACACGACACACCTTTATTGTATATATGAGTAAAAATTTAGTTATCGTTGAGTCCCCGGGTAAAGTAAAAACTATCCAAAATGTGTTGGGTGCTGATTATCAAGTGCTCAGTTGCCAGGGACATATTCGGGATATCGCGCCATTGGGAAAGAACTCAATGGGTATTGATTTTAATAACCATTACAAACCCAATTACGAGATAGAGAGCAATAAGCAGTTTATCGTTTCGCAATTACAAGACGCCACCCGCAAAGCAGATACTATCTGGCTCGCTTCCGATGAGGACCGCGAAGGAGAAGCTATTGCTTGGCACCTACACGAGGTATTGGGATTGGACAAGAAAGACACCAAGCGTATTGCTTTCCACGAGATAACCAAGACGGCTATCCTCGATGCTATTCAGCACCCACGAGATATCGATTACAACATGGTCAATGCCCAGCAAGCACGCCGCTTATTGGACCGCATTGTGGGATACGAATTATCACCTATCCTATGGAAGAAAGTGACCACAGGTCTCTCTGCCGGGCGTGTACAATCAGTGGTAGTGCGTCTGGTGGTAGAAAAAGAGCGTGAGATAGCTGCTTTCAAACCTGTTTCTCAATATCGTATAACTGCTGATTTTGTAGGAATTAACCCCGGAGATGCGTCTATTCTTCGCTGCGAACTCAATCACCGCTTCAGTCATAAATCCGATGCGCTGGCTTTCCTTGAGAGTCTCCGCACAGCGCAGTTTATGGTGAGTGATATTCAGCGCAAACCTACCAAACACATCCCTGCGCCTCCGTTTACCACATCCACCCTGCAACAAGAAGCGGCACGCAAACTCAAGTTCTCACTCTCCAA